>JAUPTR010000319.1 GCA_030917985.1 Pseudomonadota bacterium
GCCTTGGCGATGGTTCACGCGCACGAACTACATGTTCAGTACTGGCTAGGCTTGCTCCGCGCACGGGGTTGCCATGTGGTCATGCGCGAGACATTTCGTTATGCTCTGGCACGCACTAATCAACAGTTGAGCAATCGCCTTTCGGCCTTATCGGCTCCATATGTCCAAGCGCCCTTCTCACCCACAAATTCGGCCAGGCTCAGGTGGCTCAAACCACTTCCACTCCGTTCGCCAGCCTAACTGGGGGTTCAACTCGGACACCAACAGCGGGCATGCCTTCGGCATTTTTATGCCCGCTATTGGTACCCTCCAGCCTTCGGCTTCCGGTGCCGGTTAACCAGGCGTTAGGCCTTCCCCCGGTTTTCCCTTGTTTCGGTTCCGGGGTATACGCTAGTGATGGCGTATGACAACAAGCAAAAGCAGTCTTCTGGAAAAGATGTCCAGCTTTGGAAAACAGATATTGTAAGTACAGGATCTTCAGGTGATCTTCGCCTTGTCTTTCCGTACATGATTGCCGCGGCTATTCCGTACTTTGGCGGAAATACGAGCACCCGCGTGACAGTCGAGCTAAATGAACATGACCCCAAAGTATTTACAGTCCGTGGAATTGAAAAACCGGCAGAACCTGCTGAGGAAAAGACAAAGTAGAAGGCGCGCATAACAATTCGCTGCAGGCGCGATGGCCCTGACGGACCGCGGCCTGAGCTCAAACGTTAGGCATTGCATATGGCGACATCTCAAGCCACGATGGATTTTCTCCTTGATCAGCTCGCGGGTTTAGCCAATGTGAGCGCGAAGAAGATGTTTGGGGAGTATTGCCTTTATTTAGCAGGCAAACCCGTTGCGTTGGTCTGCGATGACCAGTTGTACCTCAAACCAACAAAGTCGGGCCGTGGCATGGTTCAGCAAGCAATCGAAGAGGCACCATACCCTGGCGCCAAACCCCATCTGCTCATCACTGCCGATCTTTGGGAAGACCGAGACTGGCTCAGTCAGTTAATTCAGGCCACAAACAATGAACTTCCCTTGCCAAAACCCAAAAAGAAAAATGCCTAACATCGCGGTCATTGTGTTCAGCAAGCTTCGTAATCTGGGCATGGCATCATCCCGGATGTTGTTGTCGGCGGGCATTGGCTCTGAGCAGCAACTGCGCGATACCCGGAGACAAAATCTAGCCGCCTGACGATACGCAGGCATCTCCCCCGCTTCCGCAAGATGAGAGGGAACGGTGCAGCGGGCGTGTTTGGCTGCAGGCCGGATTAAAACCCGACCTGCCGGGATCGTGCCGGCGCCCTGGCAACATTGAGCATGCATCGCTGCAAGCCAATACCGGTGCGGCTTGCAGGCCGGGCTGCAGGCCAATGCCAGAGCGGCTTGCAGCCTTGCTCGCTACAACCGCTTCAACTCACCACATCAAACCCGGCCGATTCAATCGCCGCCTTGCAGGCAGCCGCATCAGGCGTGCCGCTGACCTGCACTTCGCCGCTTTCCAGCGTGACTTTGACTTCAGCTACGCCCGGCACGGCCTGCAGCGCCTTGGTGACGCTGTTGACGCAGCCGCCGCAGCTCATGCCGGATACCTGCAGTTTCAGTTGTTCCATTTTTGTTTCCTATCGTTGTGCGCCAAACGGCGCTTTCCAGTTACGCAATAACAGCGAGTTGCTGACCACCGATACCGAGCTGAGCGCCATCGCCGCGCCGGCCAGCACCGGGTTGAGCAGGCCGAGCGCGGCGAGCGGTATGCCGAGCAGGTTGTAGATGAAGGCAAAAAACAGGTTCTGGCGGATTTTGCCGAGGGTGGCGCGCGACAGCGCAATCACGTTCAGCAATGCCAGCAGGTGCGCCTGCTTGATGGTGATGTCGGCGGTGGCCATTGCCGCATCCGAGCCACCGCCAATGGCGAAGCTGACATCGGCGCCGGCCAGCGCCGGTGCGTCGTTGACGCCATCGCCGACCATGCCCACCAGCTTGCCACTCGCCCGTTGAGCCGCCACCCAGTTGGCCTTGTCCTGCGGCCGTTGCTGCGCCTGCCAATCGCTCAGGCCGAGCTGCGCGGCAATCGCCTGCGCGGCCTGCGGGTGATCGCCAGTCAGCATCATCGGCTGAATGCCCTGCTGCCGCAATGCGGCCAGCGCTGCCTGAGCATCCGGGCGCAAGGTATCGCTCAGCGCATACCAGCCCAGCAACTGCGGCCCCTGCGCCAAGCCGCTGACGCTGTAGCCGGATTGATACCAGTGCTGCAATTGGGCCGCATCAAAAGCCACGCTCGATTCGGCCAGCCAGTCTGGCGAACCAAGGCGC
Source organism: Pseudomonadota bacterium (assembly GCA_030917985.1). Classification (GTDB taxonomy): domain Bacteria; phylum Pseudomonadota; class Gammaproteobacteria; order Burkholderiales; family SCOH01; genus CALMFQ01. The sequence goes on from JAUPTR010000319.1 coordinate 2,302, forward strand.
ACCTCGCCTTGTGGGCCATGGCCGAGCATGCCTTTGCCGGGCACGTTTTCGATTTGTTGCAGGGCGGCGGGGCTGATTCCCTGCTGCGTCAACGCGGCTGCAATCGCGGCTGCCAGCGGGTGGCTGGATGCGGCAGCCAGCGTCAGTGCCAGCGGGTGGCAAGACTCGGGCTCGGCCAGTATCTGGCTTGCCACCAGTTGCGGCTCGCCCACGGTGAGGGTGCCGGTTTTGTCGAACGCCAGCAGTTGCAGCTTGCCGGCCTGCTCCAGCGCGGTGGCGTTGCGAATCAGGATGCCGTTTTTCGCCGCCAGCCCGGAGCCGACAATCACTGCGGTTGGCGTGGCCAGCCCGAGCGCGCAGGGGCAGGCAATCACCAGCACCGCCACCGCATTCACCAGCCCGGCCTCAAACTGCCCCAGCGCCAGCCACCACAGCAGCAAGGTCAGCAGCGCAATCACCAGCACCACCGGCACGAATACCGCCGAAATCTGGTCGGCCAGTTGCTGCACTGGCGCTTTTGAACCCTGCGCTTCGCGCGTCAGGCGCATGATGGCGGCGAACTGGGTGGCGGCCGCCGGCTGCGTGGCGCGGCAGCGCAGCAGGCGCTCGTTGTTGAGGGTGGCGGCAAATACCTTGTCGCCCGGCTGTTTTGATTGCGGCAGGCTTTCGCCGGTGAGCGCGGCCTCGTTGGCGCTGCTGCTGCCTTCAATCACTTCACCATCGGTGGCAAACGCCTCACCCGGCTTGACCACAAACACCTCGCCGATGCGGATGCTGGCGCTCGCCACTTCCTGCAGCACGCCGTTGCGCTCCACCTGCGCGGTTTTCGGCTGCAGCCTGGCCAGGGCTTCCAGCGCCTCCAGCGTTTTGCGCTTGGCGCGTTGCTCCAGCATCTTGCCGAGCAGCACCAGCGTAATCACCGTGGCGCTGGCTTCAAAATAGACGTGGCCACCGCCGCTAAAGCCCACCACGGCGCTGTAGCCATACGCCACCGTGGTGCCGAGCGCCACCAGCACATCCATATTGGCACCGCCGCCGCGCAATGCCTTGTAGGCGCCGCGATAAAAACGCCAGCCGGCAACAAACTGCACCGGCGTTGCCAGCAGCAATTGCCACAGCGGCGCCATCATCCAGCGGTGGTCGTTGGCAAACATGCCAATCATCTGCAGCACTAGCGGCAATGTCAGCAAGGCCGAAGCCGCCAGCAGCCACCATTCGCGGCTATCGCTGCTTTCCGGCGCAGTGTCGTCGTCGAGCAACGGCACGGCACCATAACCGGCCTGATCGATGGCGCTGATCAACTGCTCGGGCGTGACCAGGCCCGGCAGATAGGTGATGCTGACA
>JAUPTR010000042.1 GCA_030917985.1 Pseudomonadota bacterium
ATTTCACTGTCCAAATTCATCGGTGCCGGCAATGCCAGTGGCAAACTTGCCGAAACCATGATCGTGACCGAATTCAGCAAGCACACCCAGGCATTTCTGGTGCATGACGTGGACAGGATAATCCGTGTCGACTGGGATCGAGTACGTGCACCGGAATCCATGATGGCCGGCAATCAGGGCATGATCACGGCCATTACCGAACTACCGGATGGCAAACTGGTTTCCATTCTCGATGTCGAACAGATCCTGTCGACAGTCACCGGTGAGCAGATCATTCCCGATGTACCCAAGGCGCAGATCAATCCAGAAACATTCATGTTTTTTGTTGATGATTCGCTCATCGCACGTAAAGAAATCGTATCCGTGCTCGATAAGATCGGCGTCAAATACTACCAGGCAAACAACGGCAAAGAGGCTTGGGACAAGTTGCAAGGGATTGCCAACCGCACCACACAGGATGGCCAGCCATTAAGCCAGTCGCTACGCCTGATTCTGGTAGATGCGGAAATGCCTGAAATGGATGGTTACGTGCTGACCAAACATATCAAATCGGATCATCGTTTTCGCGGTATTCCGGTCGTCATGCACTCCTCGCTCTCTTCCAACGCCAATCGGGCGATGGGGAGCAGCGTGGGCGTGGATGCTTATGTCGCCAAATTCGACCCCTTGGTTCTGGCCGACACAATTACCCCTTTACTGACTGGCTAGCTCACTGCGATCCACTCAAATAGACCTATTGATTCAACCCTCTATATAACTAGCCCGTAACACGGATTAAAACGCTAGCGGAGATTACGATGTCTGACAAGAATATGCGGTTTCTGGTTGTCGACGATTTTTCGACCATGCGTCGAATCGTTCGCAATCTGCTCAAGGAACTTGGTTTTACCAATGTGGATGAGGCAGAGGATGGCCAGGTCGCACTGCATAAACTGAAAAATGGCCAGTTCGAATTTGTGGTAACCGACTGGAACATGCCGAACATGAGCGGTATCGAACTACTCAAGGCCATTCGCGCTGATGCCTCGCTGAAACACTTGCCGGTAATGATGATCACTGCCGAAGCCAAAAAAGAAAACATCATTGAAGCAGCCACTGCCGGTGCCAGCGGTTACATCGTCAAGCCATTTACTGCAGCAACGCTTGACGAAAAACTCAATAAAATCTTCCAGAACATGAATAAATAAGTAGGAGAGCACAGTGAGTAACGCGCAATTGGAAAGCGGCGATTCGAACGAACTGGAAGCTCTGTTCGACAGTATCGTGCAAGCAAACAGCAGTGGCTCTCCGGCAACGCCCGTTTCCGAGCCTGCACCGGCTGCCATGGCAGCAGAATCCCCCGCACCGGCAGCAGCCGCCGAACAGCAGGGTGACTGGCAAATGATGGAAGGGCTTTCGGAGCCGGCTTTCACCATGTTCTCGAAAATCGGGCATCTCACGCGCACGCTGCACGATACCTTGCGCGATCTGGGCTACGACAAATCGCTGGAAGAGGCGGCATCCGCCATTCCCGATGCGCGCGAACGACTGAACTACATCTCCACCCTGACGGAACAGGCAGCGGAGCGCGCACTGAACGCAGTAGATGCGGCAATGCCGCTGCAGGACAAATTGCAGGCCAGCTCGGCAGCCTTGGCAGAACGCTGGCAGAAACTCTACGACAAGCAGCTCACAGTCGAGGAGTTCAAGCAGTTGGCGGCAGAAACCCGTGAATATTTCACCACGGTTCAGACCACCAGCAAGGACACCAGCTCACAGTTACTGGAAATCATGATGGCTCAGGACTTTCAGGATCTGACCGGTCAGGTGATCAAGAAAATCATCACCATGGCCAAGGACATGGAAGGCCACCTGCTGTCTTTCCTGGTGGAGTTCTCGCAACCGAAACGGGTGGAATCGAACAGCCTGATGAATGGCCCGGTTATCTCCCACGAGGGACGGACAGACGTAGTTTCGAATCAGGCCCAGGTAGATGACCTGCTCGAGAGCCTCGGATTCTGATCCGGGACAACGATAAGGAAGCGGAGCATGAGTGACTTTGCGGGTATGGAAGACTTGCTGCAGGATTTTCTGACTGAAGCGTCAGAGCTGCTGTCAGAAGTCGACAACAAGCTGGTAGAACTGGAAAAGCGCCCGCAGGATCGGGGCTTGCTTAATGATATTTTCCGAGGCTTTCACACCATCAAGGGTGGAGCAGGTTTCCTCAACGTCGATAGTCTGGTCAGTTTGTGCCACCGCACTGAAAACCTGTTCGACAAGCTACGCAATGGCGAACTGCCACTCAGCCCCGAACTGCTTGATGTAATCCTGGCGGCAACTGCCTCTGTGCGTGACATGTTCGGCTACATGACACAAGCGCGCCTGCCGGGCGCGGCCGATCCTGCCCTTCTGGCGCAGCTGGAAGCTGCTCTGGCCGGAGAAACGCCGGCACCATTAGCAGTGCAAGCTGCAGCCCCTGCAGCTGTCGTGACAGATGTGGTGGCAACAACTGCGGCAGAGCCGGTCACGCTGCCGGTGGATGCGAGTCAACTCTCGACCCATCAACCCGGTGCCAGCGAGCCCGACTGGGCCACGCTACTGAAAGTGCTGACAGGCGAACCGATTCTGGCTGCAGCAGCGGCGGCGTCCGTCAAGCAAGCGTCGACACCGCCTGCAGCGGCCTTAGCAACAACGCCCCTGGATATTGTTGCGCCCCTCCCGGCCGCTGAGGCGCCTCCGATGACAGCGGCGCTTGCACCGGCCCACCTGGAAACAAGCGCAGGTGACGAAGCAAAAGCGGTACCGGCACAATCGTTGCGCCCCTCACCGGCGCCAGCCAAAGGCGGCGCACCACAACAATTGGCCACGCAGGAAACCACCATCCGCATTGATACCGTGCGGCTTGACCAGGTACTGAATCTGTCTGGCGAAATCGGTCTGACAAAAAATCGCCTGACCACACTACGCACGGACATTCTTGCCGGGCGCACCGACGCCAACACCTTGCGTGCCATGGATGAGGCGGTAAGCCAGCTGGATCTGCTGGTATCCGATCTGCAAAATGCAGTGATGAAAACGCGCATGCAACCGATCGGCCGGCTGTTCCAGAAGTATCCTCGCCTAGCCCGCGACCTGGCTCGTCAGCTGGGCAAGGATGTTGAGCTGGTCATCAACGGTGAAGAGACCGAGCTGGACAAAACCATGATCGAGGATCTCAATGATCCGCTGGTGCATCTTGTTCGTAATGCGGTAGATCACGGAATTGAGGTTCCTGCAGACCGGATTGCGGCGGGCAAGCCGCCAAAATGCCTGGTTCAGCTGACGGCCACTCAGGTTGGTGATCACATTCTCATCGAAATCTCAGATGATGGTCGCGGCATGCGTCCAGATGTGATTCGCCGCAAGGCGATCGAAAAAGGCCTGATCGACATGGAAACGGCCAATAGCCTGGACGAAAAACAAAGCCTGCAGCTGATTTTCCTCCCCGGCTTTTCTACCAAGGATCAGATTTCCAGCGTATCGGGGCGGGGTGTGGGCATGGATGTGGTGAAAACCAACATTCAAAAGCTTAACGGTCGCATCGACATCGTGTCTGTTGTTGGCGAAGGCTCGCGCTTCAGCATCTCGCTGCCGCTGACACTGGCCATCCTGCCGGTATTGGTAGTCAAAGTCTGCAATCAGCCGTTTGCAGTGCCCTTGGCCATGGTGCGCGAAATCATTCCGATTCGTACCGAAGCCATTCAGGAGGTTTCCGGCAGAGCGACCATTGTGGTGCGCGACGAAATCCTTGCAGTGCGTTCTCTGGCAAGCCTGATCGGCTGGACTGAAGAACGGCCGCCATCATTTGGCGTGCTGATGCAGTCGGCAGAACACTCCTTCGTTTTGGCTATCGACAGCTTTGTCGGACGCGATGATGTAGTGATCAAACCTCTGCAGAACATCCGCCCCAGAGGCATCGCCGGCGCCACTTTATCCGGTGATGGCTCGGTAGTACTGGTGCTGGATATGGAAGACCTGCTAGAAACAAATTACGAAGAAACCTCAGAAGCACTGAAACCACGCGCTCTGATTGACTGAGCCACGGGTTTATTTTCAACAGCGGTATAAAACGAAACAAAAAGCTATGGCAGATCATGCATTTATAGGTCGACAACCCGTTCTGAACCGGCAGCAGCAGATCATCGGATATGAATTGTTATTCCGCCTTGATCAGTTTGCCGAAACTGCCGAGTTTTCCAGCGACCTGCAAGCGGGAACCAACG
>JAUPTR010000320.1 GCA_030917985.1 Pseudomonadota bacterium
CCACCACCAGCAAGCAGCCGGCGCTGCAGCTGCAACACACATTGAGCAATGTCGATATCGGCCAGTTGCTGAAAACCCTGGCCAAATACGAGCAACTGGAAGGGCGCGGCACGGTGACATCCAGCCTGACGGCCCAGGGGGGCAGCCTTGAGCAGCTGACCCGCACGTTGAATGGCAAGGCCAGCATCCAGATGCGCGATGGTGCGATGCGGGGTATCAATATCGGCGCCAGGCTGCGCGAGGCAAAAAACATGCTGTCGCAGCTCAAGGGCCAGCAGACGGTGCAGCGCAACAATGCAGAGAAAACCGATTTCTCCGAACTGGGCGGTAGTCTGAATATCGTCAACGGCGTCATCCGCAACGATGACCTGAGTGCCAAGTCACCCTTGCTGCGCCTGGCGGGTAACGGCATGGTGGATTTGCCTGCCAGCAAGATCGACTATCTGCTCAAGGCCAGCCTGGTGGCCAGCAGCAAGGGCCAGGATGGCCGCGAACTGATGGAGCTGAAGGCGTTGACCGTGCCGGTGCGCCTGCACGGGCCGTTGGCAGCGCCGGGCTACACCCTTGATTACGGCAGCCTGCTGCTGGACAACACCCGGGAGCTGGAACAAAAAACCCGTCAGAAGCTGGAGCAGGGCTCACAGCGCCTGGAAGAAAAAACCCAGCAGAAATTGCAGCATCAACTCAATAAGTTGTTCGGAAAATAAGCATCATGCACCTGCACCATCATGGCCCCAGCCTGCGGTATTACCTCAATGCCGATCTGTATCGGCGCACTGAAGACCTGCTGGCAAAAATCGAGGCCGACGACAAGGCCAGCCGCCACGCCGCCGATTTTGCCGAGCTGGTAAACGAGTTGACCGATGGCGGCCTCAGCTATTATTTTGTCGAGCCGTTGAAGCAGGCCAATGCCGGCTATATGGCGCAGAAAACCGCACAGATAGGCATGGCCAGTGTTGCCAAGATTGCCCGGCCCATCATCCGCAAGCTGATTGGCGGGCTGAACGACGAGCAGCTGAAATCCGTATGTGCCTACGTACGGCAGATTCTGCATTGATGCTTGCAGCGCCTGCGACGCTGCCGCACAATTTTTGCCTGCCTTGCAGGGTACGCCTGGCGCCCGCTGCAGCCGTGCTGCAAGCCGCGCCGGTATTGCCCTGCAGGGCGGCCATAACTGAAATCCGGCAGTCTCGTGTGCCGCCGGGAATCACCCAGACAGAAAGAGGATTTATGAAAGCTCGCTTCCTGCTGTTGAGCGCACTGGCCGTGGCTGGTGTCGCCCACGCCGACCGTCTTGACATCAACCTGGCCGACCATGCGCTGGGTGTGGAATATGACAACACGCGCCTGCTGCGTGATCTGCACCTGAACCTGGGTACCGTGCACCACGAAGATGAGGGCGATGTGGTGTGGGGCGGTATTCAGGTTGAGCAAAAACAGGCCAATTTCCGCACCACACTCGGCGCGCGTGCCTATTACATCGATACCGAGCACCACGATTGGTCGGATGCGCTGGCGCTGGGCGGCGGCGTGGTGGTAAACCTGCTCGGCGATGAACGCCTGACCGCCGGTGCCGAAATCTGGTATGCGCCGCCGATTACCAGCGGCCGTGGCGCCGACAATCTGTCGCACTTTGCCGCCACTGTTGGCTACAAGGTGATGGATAACGCCAGGGTTAGCGCCGGCTGGCGCGAAATCCGTACCGAATACAAAAACAGCAATCATGTCCATACCGTGGATCGCGGCTTTAATCTGGGGATTTCGCTGCTGTTCTGAGCATCCGCCGCCAATGCCGGAAACGGGCCTGTTTCTCCGGCCCGTTTTGCTTTTTCTGCGCTGGCTTTCCAATCCTGGCCGGTTTTCATACTGCGCCGCAGCAATCCGGTAATTAGCGGATTTATCAGCATAAAAACATAAACAGTCACATGACTGTCTTGTGCGGTGTGTTACAATGCGCCCCTTTTTCAAGCACAAAGTCATCGAGTTTATGTCGCGCGCACTCCGTAATATTGCCATCATTGCCCACGTTGACCACGGTAAAACCACCCTGGTTGACAAACTGCTGCACCAAGCCGGCACTTTCCGTGAAAACCAGCAAATCGCCGAACGGGTGATGGATAGCAACGATCTGGAAAAAGAGCGCGGCATTACCATTCTGGCCAAGAACACTGCGGTAAATTACAAAGGTACCCACATCAATATCGTCGACACCCCTGGACACGCCGACTTTGGCGGCGAAGTCGAGCGCGTGCTGGGTATGGTTGATGGTGTGGTACTGCTGGTGGATGCGGTCGAAGGCCCGATGCCGCAGACCCGCTTCGTAACCAAGAAGGCGCTGGCGCTGGGCCTGCACCCGATCGTGGTGATCAACAAGATCGACCGTCCCGGTGCGCGTCCGGAATGGGTGATCAACCAGACTTTCGACCTGTTCGACAAGCTGGGTGCAACCGATGAACAGCTGGATTTTCCGGTGGTGTACGCATCGGCGCTGAACGGCTTTGCCAAGCTGGACATGGCGGAAGAATCTGCCGACATGAGCCCGCTGTTCGAAACCGTGCTGAAACACGTCAATCCGCCCAAGGGTGATTCCGAAGCACCGCTGCAATTGCAGATTTCCGCGCTGGATTATTCGACTTATACCGGCCGTCTGGGCGTTGGCCGCATTGCCAATGGTCGCATCAAGCCGGGCCAGGCTGTCGCCGTGATGAAGGGTGACGAGCCGGTTGGCCAGGGTCGAATCAATCAGGTGCTGGGTTTCCAGGGCCTGGAGCGTGTGCCGGTAGAAGGCGCTGAAGCGGGTGATATCGTGATCATTTCCGGTATCGAAGAAATCGGTATTGGCGTGACCATTGCCGACAAGGACAACCCGGTTGGCCTGGAAATGCTGTCGGTGGACGAGCCGACCCTGACCATGGACTTCATGGTCAACAGCTCGCCGCTGGCCGGTACTGAAGGCAAGTTCGTTACCAGCCGCCAGATCCGCGATCGCCTGACCAAAGAGCTGCTGACCAACGTGGCGCTGCGTGTTGAGGATACCAACGATGCCGACATTTTCCGCGTTTCCGGCCGGGGTGAGTTGCACCTGACGATTCTGCTGGAAAACATGCGTCGCGAAGGCTTTGAAATGGCTGTGGCCAAGCCGCGCGTGGTGTTCAAGGAAATCAACGGCGAAAAATGTGAGCCGTATGAGAACCTCACCATCGACCTGGAAGATAGCCATCAGGGTGGCATCATGGAAGAAATCGGTCGTCGTCGTGGCGAACTGGTGAACATGGAGTCGGATGGCATGGGTCGTACCCGCCTCGAATACCACATTCCGGCACGTGGCCTGATCGGCTTCCAGTCGGACTTCATGACCATGACCCGTGGTACCGGCCTGATGTCGCACGTTTTCGACGACTACGCACCGGTGAAGCCGGATATGCCGGGCCGTCATAACGGTGTGCTGATTTCGCAGGAAAACGGCGAAGCCGTCGCCTACGCACTGTGGAACCTGGAAGATCGCGGCCGCATGTTTGTCAGCCCGGGCGACAAGCTGTACGAAGGCATGATCATCGGCATTCACAGCCGCGATAACGATCTGGTGGTAAACCCGATCAAGGGCAAGAAACTGACCAACGTGCGCGCATCCGGTACCGACGAAGCGGTACGTCTGACCACCCCGATCAAGCTGACGCTGGAATCGGCGGTGGAGTTCATCGATGACGACGAACTGGTGGAAATCACCCCGCAAAGCATCCGTCTGCGCAAACGCTATCTGACCGAGAATGAGCGCAAGCGCATGTCGAAGGTTGAAAGCTGATCGGCTTTTGATCTGGACAACGCCCGGTTACAGCCGGGCGTTTTTTTATTGCCCGAAATGCGGGTTATGCAGGATGAAAAAATGGCCGGAGGTTCCGGCCATTTGTGTTGCTGCCTGATATTCCCTGCTTACTGACAGCTGGCGGGTGCCACCGAGTTGGTATAGCTGGAGTAATACACGCGGCCGTATTCGTCCTGGGCAAAGATGCGCAGATCGCGGCGTTTGATGTTGGGAATCGGGTTGATGTTGTTGGGGAAGGCCCGGTATTCGTTCTGATAGGCCCCTTGCGTGGTTTTCACCAGGCTGTGGTCGGTGGTGTAGGTGATCAGGCGATTGCCATAGCTGTCGCTGTAAGCGGCGCTTTCTGCTGCCTGAACAGTGGACACCAGATTGGCTACACAAAAATCGACATCCATTCCGACGTAATACTGGAAGCTGGAATCCAGCGAACTGACCGTCCAGTACACCGGCAGATCACCGCCCGAATAGGCTTTGGCAGCAGCCAGTGTGGGCGAGGCCTTGCTGTTGCCGTTCTTGTCGGTGGCAACCGTGCTGGCAGCACCCGCCAGCGTTGCCAATTGGTCGCTCGACAGATAAGGCTTGATGGGCAGCTGCAGCGTGTAGCTGTCGGCAGGTGTGGTATCACTGGCGTTGCGATAGAGTTTGACCTCGTAGCTGAAGCCGAATTCCTTGTTGCTGAAATCGGTCTCCTGGTCGAAATCCACGCGGTTCTGGCAGTTATCCTTGTTCAGCGACATCACGGAGCAGCCGGTCAGCTCGCTGCCGTTGCTGCCGGTGAGGTTGCTCTGAACCAGTGTTTTGACCCCGTTGATGCCGGGGCCTGCGACTGTGGCCCTGGCAAACAGATTGCCGACACCAGGCTGTTCGATGCGCAGGATCAGCCCGGCAGATGAAGGTTTGCTGCTCCACGGTGCGCCGTTGAAATCAAAGTTCTTCGAGTAGAAGGACAGGATATCGGTTTTGGCCATGCGATCGTTGCCGACAAACTGCCATTGCTTGCTGTTCTTGTTGTAGTAGATGGTGGTGGGGCGCAGTTCCGAGGTTACGTTGTCACGCAATTTGACCTTGAACAGGGTGTCGTAGCGATAGTTGCCACTGTCGTCGAGGTAAATCGCATCGATGGTATTGATGGCGAAGGTGGCGCCTTGATAGTTGGGGTCTTGCAGGGAGTTGGTCAGCTCGCTGGCATCCACACCGTTGTTGAGATAATTGCTGGCAACCAGTTTGCTGATCTCGCTGGCAGACGGCACCGCGCTGGCATACATGTTGGTCATTTGTGCCGGCAGCAGGTTGATGGTTTCTATGGTGTCGGCCACGGTTGCCGGCATCTGGCCCGCCACCGATTTGTTTTCCAGGGTAATCACCACGCCATTGCTCTGATTTGCCTTGTTGGTCAGCAGCAGCTTGCGAAGATCACCGGAATAATAGGCGCTGGTCATGTCCAGCGCCTTGTCCAGACCCGTGTGGTTGGCTTCAAAGGCGGTGGTGATCAGGTTGAAGTTGTCCGGCCGGCTGCTGCCTGTTGCCGCCATCAGCAAGTAGGCCAGTGCATCGCGAATCTGATAATGTTTGACATCAATCAGGTCCTTGGTCAGTGCCGCCATCTGCTCCTTGTCGGCCGTGCCTTCTTCCGGGGTGTCTGCGGTATTCATGTCGCTATAGAAGCTGGCTGGCTTTTGCCCGGCCGCAGCAGCAAAAATCGCTTCGGTATAGCTGGTGATATTGATGGTCTGGCGGCTGGCGGTGGTGTCAAATTTGTCACCATAAATCGAATGTAGCACCACGGTTTTGCTGCCTACATTGGCGGTTGCCTGCAGCAACAGCGGCGGATTCCAG
>JAUPTR010000321.1 GCA_030917985.1 Pseudomonadota bacterium
TGGTCGGTTGTCGCCAAGCGTCTGGGCTGACCCACGGTCAGCCTGCGCTGACTCAATCGAAAATGGGCACCCTCAGGTGCCCATTTTTTGTCTGATGCTGGCCAAACACCATCGTATCACACCAGCACATCACGGCACCTACCCTGCAAGCTGCGCTGGTGTTGGCCTGCAGGCGAGGCTACAACGCAATGCCAGCGCGGCTTGCAGGGCAGTGTTGTCCGCAGGCAACGGCACCTCTGTGCCACCATGGGGCGTATACAGGCTAAAAGCTTCCGCTGCGGCCCAGGCCTGCATAGAATGAATCATTCTAACCGGAAGCCGCTGCCATGCTCACGCCGCAACACTGGATGCGCCACGCGATTCAACTGTCCCGCGAAAAAATGCTCGCCAACGAAGGCGGGCCGTTCGGGGCGGTGATTGTCTGCGACAAGCAGTTGATTGCCGAAGGCTGGAATATGGTCACCTCGCACAACGACCCGACCGCGCACGCCGAGATTGTTGCCATCCGCCGCGCCTGCCAGCAGCTTGGACGTTTCACCTTGCACGGCTGCGAGCTGTACAGCAGCTGCGAGCCGTGTCCGATGTGTCTGGCCGCCGCTTACTGGGCGCGGGTGGATCGCATCTATTTTGCCGGTACACGTCAGGACGCAACGGCAGCCGGTTTTGACGATGAATGGCTGTATTGCGAAATCAACCGCCCGCAGGCCGAGAAAAAGACCCCCACTATCCAGCTGTTGCAACCCGAAGCGCAAACTGTGTTTCAGGAGTGGCTGCACAAGATTGATCGCATTCCCTATTAGGTTCAATGAACAGGGGCGTCATTCACTGCGGACGGCAGGAAAGCAGCCGAATCAGCGACTAATATTCAGCTATCCAACCACCCTGCTTTGTCACCATGACACTTACCGGCAATCCGGCAACACCCGGCCACAAGCTCGGCGAACAACAGCAGCAAGACTTGCGGTTGCGGCGCATGTTCATGGCGCTGGGCACCTATGCCACGCTGGTCATACTCGGCATTTTTGCCTATCTGAAAAGCATGGTGTCCGCCGGGCCGGTGTTGATGATGTGTGGCGTGGTGATCATCGCCCACATCGGCTACTACGTTGCCATCAAAACCGGCCTGAACCTGCGCCTGCGCGACCCGAGCATGACCATCCCGCAACTGCTGGTGGCCAATCTGGTTGGGCTGATACTGGTTCACAACGCAACACAAGTGCGTGGCGTGTTCATGATGGTTTACCTGATGGGCTACAGCTTCGGCGTGTTTCGCCTGTCGACCAGAGAGCTGCTGGCACTGGCAGCATTCAGCTCCACACTGTTCGGGCTCGACACCTGGTGGCTGATACACACCCGGCCGGGGCTGCTGGACCCCGACCGGGAACTGATGCAGTTGTTTGCGGTCACCATTGCGCTGCTCTGGTTCTCGCTGTTTGGCGGTTATTACGGCCACATGCGGCGCAAGATGCGCGAAGCCAATCTGGAGCTGAAGGCGGCGCGCACCCAGGCAGAAGCGGCCAGCCAGTCGAAAAGCGAGTTCCTCGCCAATATGAGCCATGAAATTCGCACGCCGATGAACGGCGTAATCGGCATGCTCGGCCTGCTGATGAACAGCGAACTCAAGCCACAGCAGAAGGAATACGCCGAAGTGGCACGCAGCAGTGCAGAAAGCCTGCTGAGGCTGATCAACGATATTCTCGACTTCTCAAAAATCGAGGCCGGCAAGCTCGAAATCGAGCCCATTCCGTTCAACCTGCGCCAGGTGGCGGAAGACATCGCCGATTTCCAGGTGCTGGCGGCAGAGAAAAAAGGCCTCAACCTGATCCTGCGCTACTCACCGGACGCCGCCGAGGAGGTTGTGGGTGATCCGGGCCGGATTCGCCAGATCATCTCCAACCTGCTCAGCAATGCCTTGAAATTCACCCATCAGGGCCACGTTGCCATCGATATCAGCGCGCTCGGCCCCACAGACGATCGCGCGCATCTGCGTGTCGCCATCAGCGACAGCGGCATTGGCATGAGCCCGGAGCAGCAGGCCAAGGTATTCGACAAATTCACCCAGGCCGATACCTCGACCACCCGCATTTACGGTGGCACCGGGCTGGGCTTGGCGATTTCCAAACAGTTGTGCGAACTGATGGGCGGCGAAATCGGCCTCGACAGCGAACTCGGCAAAGGCAGCAGTTTCTGGTTCACCTTGCACCTGCCGCCCTGCCACGTCGACCTGAATACCTCACAACAGGCCAACCCGCTGCGCGGCAAACGCGTACTGCATGTCGCCGATCACCCATTGACCGCGCAAGTACTGCAGGAGCTGCTGGCGGCACAGGGCATGCACAGCGAAGCCTGCGATAGCGCATTTGACGCGCTGGATCGGCTACAGCAGGCAGCAGACGCAAAACTGCCGTTCGATTTTGCAATTCTGGCCGAGCAGATGCCTGGCATCGATGCCGAGACCTTTGCCACCGCGCTGGCCGACGATCCAAAACTGCAGCACTGCAAGCTGTTCGTGCTCGGCGCACCGATTCGCCAGCGCAATATCAGCCACTTCCGCGATGCGGGCTTTCGCGGCTATCTGTCGTATCCGATCCACCGCAGCGATTTGCAGCACATCCTGCAAGCGACGATTTCGCCGGATTATGCACACCTCGACTTCATCACCCGTCACGCACTGGTGCACATTACCGAAGATGGCGCGATGCCGGTGATCCGCAAACGTTACCCCAACAGCCGGGTGCTGGTGGTGGATGACAACACGGTCAACCAGCAGGTGGTATCGGCCATGCTCGAACAATACGGCTGCACCGTGGACGTGGCCGGCAATGGTCTGGAAGCCGTGAATCAGGTGCAATTGCTGCCTTTCCATCTGGTGCTGATGGA
>JAUPTR010000322.1 GCA_030917985.1 Pseudomonadota bacterium
CCGAGTACGGCGGGTTGGAGACGATGGCATCGAAGGGTTTGTCGTCGCCGAAGTGCGGGTCGATCAGGGTGTTGCCGAGCTGGACGTTGAACTTGTCGTAGTTGATGTTGTGCAAGAACATGTTCATCCGCGCCAGGTTGTAGGTGGTGTGGTTGATTTCTTGCCCGAAAAAACCTTCCTCGATGATGTGCGCATCGAAGTGCTTTTTGGCTTGCAGCAACAGCGAGCCGGAGCCGCACGCAGGGTCAAAAATCTTGTTGACCTTGGTTTGCCCGTGCATGGCCAGTTGCGCGATCAGCTTGGAGACATGCTGCGGGGTGAAAAACTCGCCGCCGGATTTGCCGGCGTTGGCGGCGTAGTTGGAGATGAGGAATTCGTAGGCATCGCCGAACAGGTCGATCTGGTTTTCTTCAAAATCACCGTCATGCGCATCACCAAAGTCCAGTTCAGCCACGCCTTTGAGCACGGCGGCCAAACGGAGGTTTTTGTCTTTGACGGTGTTACCGAGGCGGTTGCTGGTGGTGTCGAAGTCGGCAAACAGGCCTTTGATGTCTTGTTCTGATGGGTAGCCACTGGCCGAGCTTTCAATCGCGGCAAAGATGGCGGCCAGGTCGGTATTCAGGCTCTCGTTGGTATTGGCGCTGGCAGCGACCTTGGCAAACAGCTGGCTGGGGTAGATGAAGTAGCCCTTGGTCTTGATGGCGTCGTCTTTGATGTCCGGGGTAATGACGTTGTCGGGCAGCTCGGCATAGTTGACGCTGTCGTCACCGCCTTCGATGTAGGCCGCAAAGTTTTCGCTGATGAAGCGGTAGAACAGGGTGCCGAGCACGTATTGCTTGAAATCCCAGCCGTCGACAGCACCGCGCACATCGTTGGCGATTTGCCAGATCCGGCGTTGCAGTTCGGCGCGTTGTTGAATGCTTGTCATGCTGTTATTCCTGTTTTTATAAGGCTTATGTGGCCATTCCTTCTCTGGCGGAATGACGTCAATCTGGATATTGCGTGCGGCTGCGCGAGTATGCCACGCGGAATTCATCATTCTACGTGCAACGCGCTATTTGCGGCGATGGTGATGTGCCATGGGCGAGAGGTTCATTGAGCGTGGACTTGAACCGCTCAGGGGGCAGCAGCCAAATGCTGCAACCTGAACGGCTGCGGTCGTCAAGGGTGCGGCGTTTAATGCCGAAGATTGTGCAAATGTCTTCGCCATGTAGCAACCGCAGTGGATTATTGCCGAGGGGGCTGGGCGAGAAAGCCGAAGCCGCAGGCGCCGGTGACGAGGATGGCGGCCTGGCGTGCGTCGTTGAATTCCAGCTCCCGCAATTGTCCGCCAATCAGCAGCATGGCCAGGCCATGTACCGCAGACCACGCGGTGAGGGTGGCGGCCTCTGGGCCACAGGGGGCGAGCAGGCCTTGTTCGCCGCAGTTCGCCACACTCTGCTGCATGCAAACAAACGCCGCGGTGCAAGCCTGCTCCAGCTCGGGCAGGTCGCTTTTGTCGGTGAGTTCGGGGTGGTTCATCGCCAGAAAATAGGCCTGGTGGCTGACGGCAAATTCCACATACGCCACCCCTTGTTGTTGCAGGCACAACACCGGATCGCTGTGTTGTTGTGCCAGCTCGGCAAAACGCTGGTTCAGGCGCTGGTAGCCGGCGCAGGCCAGCGCCGCCAGCAATGCACGTTTGCTGGCAAAGTGGCGAAACGGCGCGGCAGCGCTCACGCCCAGGGTTTTGGCCAGCTCGCGCAGGGTAAAGCTGACTTCGCGGTGCTGCTCGATGTGCTGCAGTGCCGCGTCCAGCAGCGCGTTGCGCAGGTCGCCGTGGTGATAGGTGGAGAGGGGGTTGCTCATGCCGGCACTATAGCTGCCGATGCTGATGTGATCAATGCTTACATTTTGCTTGACGCTGCCATTGTGCCCCGGCATGATTAAATGTAATCAATGATTACATATGGAGGCGAGATGAAAAAAGATTTGCCGCAAGGCCCGTTCGACGCGATTGTGATTGGCTCTGGCATTGGTTCGCTGACCACTGCCGTGCTGTTGGCAAAAGAGCAGGGCAAACGGGTGCTGGTGCTGGAGCAGCATTTCACCATCGGCGGGCAGACGCATGCCTTCAAGCGCCGCGGGCGTTTTGAATTTGACGTGGGGATTCATTACATCGGCGACATGGCCAAGGGTATGGGCCGCAAGCTGTTTGACTATCTCACCGAGGGCAAGCTGCAGTGGCAGAAAATGCCGGAGGAGTTTGAGCGCTACGTTTACCCGGATTTCGAGTTTTCGGTGCCATCCCATCCGCGTGAATACCAGCGGCGGCTGATTGAACGTTATCCGCTGGAGCGTGCCGCCATCGAGCGTTATTTCAGCGATCTGCTGGCAGCCACCAACTGGTATAGCCTGGCGCATTTGCTGGATGCGCTGCCGGCACCCTTGCGCCTGCCGCTGCGCTTTCTGATTCGCAGCAAGGGGCGTTTTGCCAATCAGACACTGGGCAGCTATCTCGATCAGCATTTCCGTGATCCGCAGCTGAAAGCGCTGCTGGCTTCGCAGTGGGGCGACTATGGCCTGCCGCCGGCACAGGCGGCGTTTGGCATGCACGCGCTGGTGGAAACCCACTACTGGCGCGGTGGCTGGTTTCCGGTGGGCGGGGCCGGCAAAATTGCCGAGGCGATGGTGCCGATCATCGAGCGTGCCGGCGGTGCCGTGCTGGCGGCGCAGACGGTAGACGAAATCCTGGTGGAAGGCGGCAAGGCGGTGGGTGTGCGCTGCCATAACACCATCAAGCCGCACTTGCCGCCGCAGGAATTCCGCGCGCCGCTGATCATCTCCGGCGCCGGTGCCGATGTGACCTACAACACCCTGCTGCCGGCGCATGTGCCGATTCCGTTTCGCGACGAGCTGTTGCAGCAATCGAACGGCATCAGCGCCGTGTGTGTTTATCTCGGCCTCAAGGATTCGCCGGCCAGGCTTGGCGTGCAGGGCGAAAACCACTGGGTGTACAGCGGCTACGACCACGATGCCGCACTCGCCAGCGGCGAAATCGGTGCTGGCTATTATCTGTCTTTCCCGTCGCTGAAAAACCCCGAGGCCAAGGGGCACACTGCAGACATCATCACCTTTGCGCCTTACGAGCTGTTCCAGCAATGGGAGGGCGGCACCTGGAAAAACGCGGTGACGACTACGAGGCGCTGAAACAGCGTATTGCCGATCAGCTGATTGTACAGGTGAATCAGCGCTTGCCGGGCTTTGCCGATCTGGTGGCGTATGTGGATGTATCAACGCCGCTGTCGATGCAGCACTTTGTCGGCCATCGGCGCGGCGCCTTTTATGGCGTGCCGGCTACGCCCAGGCGCTTGTTCCAGCCGTGGATCAACGCCCGCAGCCCGGTGCCGAATCTGTATCTGACGGGTTGCGATGTGTTGACTGCCGGTGTGGTGGGGGCCTTGATCGGTGGCGTGAAAACCGCCGGGGTGCTGAGTGGGCCGCTGGGTTTTGTGCGGCTGATGCGAAAAATGGGGGCGCTATAGCCTGACCGGGCTGCAGGGCGCATCCATACTGGTTTGCAGCCCGGCCTGCAGGCCAATGGCAGCGCGCTTTGCAGGCGCTGTCAGATGGCGCCGCTGTGGGTGCCGATCCGTGCCCGGCCTTCCTGCTTGGCGCGATACAGCGCCAGATCGGCAGCCATGATCAGTGATGTCAGGTCGCTGCCTTTGCCTTCTTCCATGGTGGCGATGCCAATGCTGAGCGTGATCTGCTCGCTGACCGCAGACTGCGGGTGAGGCAGGCCCAGCTCGGCAATCGCCACCATCAGCCGTTCGGCGTATTTGCGGGCGTTGGGGGCACTGGTGTCGGGCAGGATGACCGCAAATTCCTCGCCGCCATAGCGTGCCACCAGATCACCCGGCTTGCGCAGGCTGCGCTCAACCTTGCGCGCAATCTGTGCCAGGCACTGGTCACCACGCTGGCGGCCAAATGCTTCGTTGTATTGGTGAAAAAAATCGACATCCAGCATC
>JAUPTR010000043.1 GCA_030917985.1 Pseudomonadota bacterium
AGCCAGCGGCTTGCTCTCATCACTGCGCAGCAAACGTTGAGACTGCTGGCCGATGTATAGCAAACGGCATTCGGTGCCGAGAAAAAAGCTCAGCCAGTCGTCCACTTCGGCCGAGCCGCCCCATGCCTGAAACGCGTAACTCCAGACAGTAGATGCCTGTGGCTGGACATAATCCCGATAGCTGACCTCGATCGGCTCCATATCCGGTGCCTCCAGCCGCAACCCGGTTGGCGTAATGTTTGGGCGAATCAGCACCATGCGCGGCCACTGGCGCCCGGTAATGAATTTGCCGCTGCTGTCGGCCACCATCCAGCAACGGTCACCTTCCAGCCCCATCAATTGGGCGGACGCCTGGGTCAAGGGAAAACCGGCACAGGATTTGACCGGATAATGAAACAGCTGACTGAGTTGCATGTGGGGCCTCGACATCATCAACAAATTGCCGCCAAACCTAACAGCGGCGGGCCACAAAAGCAAATCGGGCCTTACGGCCCGATTTGCTTTTGATGCAGGTAATGCTTTAGGGAAGCGCTGATTTATTCGGCGAGCGGGATGAAGTGTAAGGAGCCCGGCGCGCAGAAAGCGAGACATATCATGAAGAAAGGCGAGCTTTCGAGCACCGCGCGACGCCGCAATTCGCCCGCGCAGCCAATAAATCAGCGCTTCCCTAGCGCTGCAAGCGGCGACGCGCACCCAAGCCCAGCAGACCAATACCCAGCAGACTGAGTGTTGCCGGCAATGGCACCACATGCTGATCAATCACGGCCATCAACTCCTGGGCAACCAGTTGGTGCATCTGCGTGGTGGGGTGAATCGAATCCCAGTAGAAATTCTGGCTCGCATCCACACAGGCAGGATTACCGACACAACTGTCGCTCACATTGCTCAGGCCATACAAGGCAGGATTATCGAGGAGCTGGCCGCTGAAGCCAAAAACATCCAGCGTCAGCAAATCAATCGAGAAGGTCGACTCCAGTGCCGCCACCATGGCGGCAAGGCCGGCATTGTAGGCCTGTGAGCGGGCGGTTTTCAATGCGGCATCCGCCGTGGTGTTGTTGCCCGGCGTACGGCCGAGATCCGGCGCATTGGGCACAACAATATTGGTGGCGCCCTGGCCAATCAGGGCGCCGACAATCATGCCCAGATTGTTCAGTGAATCCTGAAGATTGACACTCAGGTCATTGATGTCATTGCCGCCACCGTAAACGACGTAAAGTGCATTAGGGTCAGCCAAACTGTGGTTCATGCTGTACATACCGTATTGAGCCAGCAGCCCCGGCGGCGACATGCCGGCATCAATCCTGGCACCACCAAAGGCGTAGTTCTTGCCGCCGAGCAAGGATGCCGTATTGCTGACACCCAGCGATGTTGCCAGATAATCAGTGTAGTTCTGGCCATTGGTAAACCGGCCACCGACATAACCCAATGCGGCTGGCGGCATGGCGCCAGCGGTTGCGGCCTGAATATTGCCGACATCAGACAGGCTGTCACCAAACACATACAAATCACTGATTGAATAACCGCTGGCACTGCGGGAAATGGCAGCATTTGCCGGAAATGCTACGGCGATGGATACACAGGTGACCAGCGCACCGGCCAGAGAACGGCTGAAACCAGACTTCATGAGAATCTCCTCGTTACCTATTTTTTAGTTTGAGTACACACATCGTGGCGCCGACAAACCGGGCGCACGCGAATATTCTTTTAAGCAAATATTGGGCCAATAAAATAATTACATTCAGAACACAAGGCAAATCATTGGTTTAAGCCCGATCAGTGTCTTCCGGCACATTACAGCACCATGACAAAATGTAAAATATCCTGACAAATCAATAATTAACGAATGTTCACCGAAGTCTTGTCACGGCACTCGGCGCAAGAAAAAAGCCCCCAAGAAAACGTGGGGGCTTTTGCGGGAAGCGGAATAATCAGTTCGGAATCGAAAGTGTAGAGCCGGAAAAACGGATAAGGTCGTTTTCAGCCGGCGTAGCGGCAATCGGCGGCACATTCGCCGTTGTCAGCGCCGGAGCTGCACCCGCCGTGCCACCACGGGGCGTGGTACGCAACACCTGGCTTTGCGGCAAAGCCTGATTCAGGGTCAGGTGTGAATACATCAAATCCAGAGACTGCTGCAGGTAAGGACGCAAAGGCACATAACGCGTATCAAAGCCTGCCACGGCATTAACGGCATCCCAATGATGGGCATTCAACACTTCGTAGTATCGCAGTTTGCTGCGCACGCCATCGCTTGCCAGGCTCTTGGCCACATAAGGGCGCGCACCATGATTAACCGGGAACTGCGGATCACTGCGGCCATGCAGGATGATCGCGGGCTTGCCCTGCAGGGCGGCAGAGAGCCTGTTCTCACTCAAGCTGTTTTTGACATTTGCCGCCCAGGTGCCAGACCAATCCGTAGAAATCAGCTTACCGTCAGCATCGCGCGTCTCCTTGTCCACCAGCGCCACTCCCGTTATCGGATCGCGACCCAGGGCCAGTCGGCGCAGACAATAGGCCGTATCGAAGGAATAATCCATCAATGCGCTGGATACAGAGATCGCTTTCGCCCAGTGGCGTGCACCTCCTGCCGCAGCATTATTGATCAAATCAATACCGGCGTAAGGCGGCATGCCATTTCCATTTGCGAACAAGGTTCGCCGAAATGCACCTTCGGCAAATACCGGCGCGCCGGCTGAGTTAACCACGGCGTAGCTGAGATCACACATATTGTCGAGCGCCGTTGGCTTGGCATAGGCGCTGATATAGGCCGTAGCCGAGCCAGCCGTTGCACGCACATAGGCTACACCATGTAATGCCGCACTATCCGGTTGCCAGCCGTAGGCCAGCAACTTGTCCTGCGATTCGCGGGCCTGTGCGCCAAGCGAATCACCCGCCAGCAGCCCCTTCTGTTTTAATGCGGCACAACGATTTGCAGCAGCCACCGAATCAATCTCGGCAGCACCGGGCGCCCCCTGCTCGGCGAGCGCGGCACAGGGCTGATACAAATTGGCATAACTCAGATAGTCTGCCGGAGATTTACCCGCAGCAGCCACCGCCTGGCCACCCTGCGTAATCGATACGCCCGAGAAATCGAGGTATGCATTTGGCTGGGCAAGGACAGCACCATCCACCAATGCCAACACATCACGCTCTGCCGCCGCCAATACCGCCGTTGCACCTTCGGCAGAACCAGCCAGAATCACGCTGGTGTTCTCAGGCAGAATGGAACGCAATTTACGCCCCCCGACATCAGCAACCGGGCCAAAACGCTCATTCAACAAGTAAAAAGCAAATTTGATGGCATCGAGGGTGTTTTGCCCCCAGTGTTGCTGCGGATTGTGTCGTGAATGTGCAAACTTGAAGGCAAAACGGTGTGGATGATCCGCTTTGTACAACAGACGCTCTTCATTCGTATAACCGGTTTTGAACTGCAAGGTAGTCGTTGTGCCGGAGGAGCTGCCCAGCATGCCATCAATCTGATAGGACTCACCGGTATCAATGTACTCGGCCCCCGTTCCTGCCCCCTTATCCGTGACTGCCACCGCACACCCGCGCTTCAAACCCCACTCTGCGGTAGGGTTGGCCGTATAGATGCCTGCCAGGCCGGTACTGGGCACAACCACGATACAAGGTTTCTGTGTATCAAATGCATCCGGGATTTGCACCAGTGTAGAGACATTACGTGAACCGTCGCCTGAATCGGCATAACCGAGATACTCAACACCGGGAACCTGGCTCACCTTGGGCCATAAGGCACCATAGCCGCCGTTTGCCGACAAGTCGGTAAGGG
>JAUPTR010000323.1 GCA_030917985.1 Pseudomonadota bacterium
CGAGTGGAAGGTACTCACCGTCAACCCGCGCGCCGCCTTGCCTTCCACCAGATGTTCGACCCGCTCCTGCATCTCGCGCGCCGCCTTGTTGGTAAAGGTGATCGCGGCGATGTTGCGCGCATCCATGCCGCATTGCTGGATCAGGTAGGCGATCTTGGCGGTAATCACCCGCGTTTTGCCACTGCCGGCGCCAGCCAGCACCAGGAGCGGGCCATCCAGATATTTGGCGGCTTCGCGTTGCGGGGGGTTGAGTTTGTCGAGCATCGGAATACGGCAAAAGAGTGGGCGGCAATTTTAACATGGGCTGCAGGCCGCTCTGGTATTGGTCTGCAGGCCGGCCTGCAAGGCAATAGGGGCGCGGCTTGCAGGGGGGGGGCTCCATTTGGACAGGAGTGCTGTTTGCGGTGCCGCAGGTCGGACTTCAATCCGACCTACAAGGATTTGTTTCAGCGCTGCTGTGTGTGGCAAGCAAAAAGCCGCTCCGGTTGAGCCGGAGCGGCTTTGGGTGTGTGAGGGCGATTTCAGGCTTCGGGGGGGATGGCTGCGCCATGTGTCTGCGCCGCCAGCAGTTCGGCAAACTGTGCAGCCGGCAAGGGTTTGCCAAACAGGTAACCCTGGCCCTGATCACAACCATGGTCGCGCAAAAACGCCAGCTGTGGCGCGGTTTCAATGCCTTCGGCCACTGTGCGCAGGTTGAGGTTGCGTGCCAGGCTGATGATTGCGGTGGAGATCGCTGCGTCGTCCGGGTCTTCGTGAATGTCGCGGATAAACGAGCGGTCGATTTTCAGTTTGCCTACCGGAAAACGTTTCAGATAACTGAGGCTGGAATAGCCGGTGCCAAAGTCGTCGATGGCCAGTTCCAGGCCCATGTCACGCAATTGTTTCATGGTGCCGAGCACATCTTCGGCATCACTCATGATCGCGCTTTCGGTCACTTCCAGCTCCAGGTATTGCGGCTCAAGCCCGGTTTGCTGCAGGGCGCGGGCGATGGATGGCTGCAGGTTTTTCTGATGGAACTGCAGCGCCGACAGGTTGACCGCCACCACCACCGATGGCAGGCCCTGCTGTTGCCATGCGCGATTCTGGCGGCAGGCCTCGTGCAGCACCCAGTCGCCAATCGGCAGGATCAGTTTGCTTTCTTCCGCCACCGGTATGAATTTCAGCGGCGGCACCATGCCCAGCTCCGGGTGTTGCCAGCGGATCAGTGCTTCGCAGCCGATGATCTTGCCGCTCTGCAGGTCGATTTGCGGCTGGTAGTGCAGCTGGAATTCGCCTTTTTCGATGGCGCGGCGCAACCGGCTTTCCAGCGCCAGCCTTTCGGCTGCACGGGTGTTCATTTCCGGGGTGAAAAACTTGTAGCAGCGGCCGCCCGATTCCTTGGCATTGAACAGCGCGGCATCGGCGTTGCGTAGCAGTTTGTCCGGCTCTTCGCCGTCATCCGGAAACAGGCAGATGCCCACGCTCGGCGAAATCACCAGTTCCTGCTCGTCAATCAGATACGGGTGGGCGATGTGGCTGATCATTTTGTCGGCAATCATCGCCACGTCGCGGGTGGAGCTGATTTCCGGCAGCAGGATCACGAATTCGTCGCCACCCAGGCGGCTGACGGTGTCGCTGCTGCGCACCCCCAGTGCCAGGCGGCCGGCCACCTGCTGCAGCAGTGCATCACCCACATTGTGGCCGAGCGAGTTGTTGATCTGCTTGAAGCGATCCAGGTTCAGCGACATCAGCGCCACCTGCCGGTCGTAGCGTTTTGCAACGGCAATCGCCTGGCGCAGGCGGTCGAGCAGCAGCACGCGATTTGGCAGGCCGGTGAGCTGATCCTGCTGCGCCAGTTTCTGCACGGCTTTTTCATGCGCACGCTGCTGCGATAAATCGCGCAGGTTGACTACGCAATAAGGATGATCGTTGATGTTGACCAGCGATGCGACAACGTCGACCTCGATACTGCTGCCATCGCTGCGCTGATAACGGCGCTCGCCAATATGCACATGCCCTTCGTTGAGCACCCGCTGTACGTTCTGGCGCACACTTTCCATCGGCGCCACGATCAGGTCCAGCAGGGTCAGCTGTTGTTCGTCAGCTACATTCAGCCCCAGCAACTGGCGGAACCGCTGATTGGCCTCGCGCAGCCGCAGCGTGTGTGGATCGAACAGGAAAATCGCATCGGAAGACTGCTGCAACAGCGAGCGGTACAAGGCCTCGGTAGAACGGTTGGCCGCATCCTGATTGTGCGCGTTGTCCGGGTTCAGCCAGAACAGCGCAACCGCACTGCGCTGGCCATCCAGGCCGGTTAATGGTTCGCTGCGCAGCTCCAGGTTCGTGTCTCCGCTCTGGCAGATCAAACGTACACCCGTGCCCTGTGCCGCCCCGGCCAGAATATCTGCCAGATGGGTCTCGCCGATATGCGCGGCCGTCTGCTGCTGGCCAAAGCGCTGGCTGCAGTCACTGGTTTTTGCCAGATACCGGCCGGACAGATCAATGATGGCGGCGCAGGTGTTGGCCTGCTCGCAAAAATGGATCAGCGTGGCGCTATCCTGGGCAAAGCGCAGGTTTCCGGTTGCTTGGGCAGATTCTGGTTTGAACATCTGTAAATTCAATGGTTTGTTGCGGTGGCTTTATTGATTTAAACGGCATGTGCCAGCGCGTTTACCATTGTGAATGATTTGCGGTAAATACATTTTAGTAAGCGCTTATATGTTTTGCCGGCTGATTCATGACATTGCTTTCAAGTGATTGACACCTATTGCTAAATTTACCTAATCTACAAAAAAATGAATTTGGAGTCATTTTATGGCGTATCGCCCGACAGAACGCACTGAAGCCAGGAAAGCCGACGTGCGCGACCGCATTCTCAGTGCCGCGCGGCAGCTGATTGCCGAGCACGGTTTCAACGCAACCCAGGTGGCACAAGTGGCCGCGCTGGCGGGGATTGCCAACGGCACGGTGTATCGCTATTTCCCGGCCAAGGTGGATCTGTTTGCCGAGGTGTTCCGGCTGGTGAGCCAGCATGAGGTGGACGTGATGGCCGAAGTGGCCCAGGCCGACGGCAGCGCCAGAGAACGCATGTTGCAGGCCTTGCGGGTGTTTGTGCTGCGGGCAATTCAGGCGCGTGGACTGGCGTATGCGCTGATTGCCGAGCCGGTTGATCCTGCCGTTGATTTTGAGCGACTGAAACTGCGCCAGGCCTACGCCGGCGTGCTGATCCGACTGTTGCAACAGGGCATTGCCAGCGGCGAGTTTGTGCCGCAACCGGTAACGGTGACGGCAGCGTGCCTGGTGGGCGCCTTGGCCGAAGCACTGGTCGGCCCGCTGGCGCCGGGCGACAAGCTGGCAGATGACGAGCAACAGGTGCTGGTGGACGGGATTTTGCAGTTTTGCATGCGGGCGATTGGCGGAGGCTGATTAAGGCGATTGATTTTGCCGCGCAAGGTTTTGTGCGCTGACACGCGGATGATTTCGGTGCCGGGGGTGCCCGGCAGGCACGTTACCTTTCTTGTCTCGCCAAGAAAGGTAACCCAAAGAAGGCGACCCGGGATACGCGCCCTTCGCCTGCGGCTCCGGGTGCCCTGCGCTTCTCGCCTGAAACGGCGGCTGCGGAACTCGCATCAGTCCTGCGGCCTGCTGCTCAGACAGTCCTCGCCGACTTCCCCGTTTCAGCCTGCGATGCTCGGCGCTCCTCACGGGAGCCCGTCCGTGGTCGCGCAAACGGTGACTGGATTAGTTTGCGACGAATTTGGCTGGCTGCAAGGCGCATGGGTACAGGGCTGCAGCCAAGCCTGCAAGCCAATACCGACGCGGCTTGCAGGCATGGTAGTAGATCGGACTTCAGTCCGACGCGGCGCTGATCCAGGCGTGTTGCCGGATTGTCGTCATCAGGATTTCAAACAAGGAGCGACAACATCATGGAAAGCTGGCAGACCCACGAGGTGAGTAATCAGACGCCGCCGCTGGAAAACTACAATCTGTATCTGACCGATGCCGTGTTGCAAGAAGCCGTACAACGAGAGGGGGCAGCTTGGGCTGCCGAACAGTTACAGTCGGCAGGTACCGAGCTGGGCACGGCGCAGGCGTTTGATCTGGGGCGGGTGGCCAATTTGAATACACCGGTGCTGCGGGCGTTTGATTCGCGCGGCAATCGCACTGACTTTGTTGAATTCCATCCGGCCTGGCACGAGATTCTCACTGGCGTGATGCGCCGAGGTCTGCACAGCGCGCCGTGGGCCGATCCCAAGCCCGGCGCGCATGTGGCGCGGGCGGCGGCTTATATGATGCAGGGGCAGACCGAAGCCGGTTCGCTGTGTCCGACCACCATGACCTACGGCGCGATTCCGGCGCTGCAAAAAGGCGAGCAGCGTATCCGCGACTGGCTGCCAACCTTGTATTCGCGTGAGCACGATCCGCGTGACCTGCCGTTTGCGCAGAAAAAAGGCGGCATGATCGGCATGGGCATGACCGAAAAGCAGGGCGGCTCGGACGTGCGCGCCAACACCACGCAGGCGCAGGCAATTGGCAACAACGAATATCTGGTGACCGGCCACAAGTGGTTTTTTTCGGCGCCGATGTGTGATGCGCATCTGGTGCTGGCACAAACACCCAAAGGCCCGTCGTGTATTTTCATGCCGCGCTGGCGGCCGGATGGCAGCAAAAACCCGATTCAGGTGCAGCGCCTGAAAGAGAAAGTGGGCAACCGTTCCAATTCGTCCAGCGAAGTCGAGTTTCGCGATGCCTGGGGCCTTTTGCTGGGTGAAGAAGGTCGCGGCGTGCCGACCATTATCGAAATGGCCACCTACACCCGCCTCGATTGTTGCCTGGGCACCAGTGCCGGCATGCGCCAGGCCTTGTCGCAGGCGATGCACCACGCCTCGCACCGTTCGGCATTTGGCGCGCGGTTGATTGATCAACCGCTGATGCGCAATGTGCTGGCCGATCTGGCACTGGAAACTGAAGCGGCCGCGACGCTCAGCCTGCGCATGGCAC
Organism: Pseudomonadota bacterium; assembly: GCA_030917985.1. Classification (GTDB taxonomy): domain Bacteria; phylum Pseudomonadota; class Gammaproteobacteria; order Burkholderiales; family SCOH01; genus CALMFQ01. The sequence continues at coordinate 4,981 of JAUPTR010000323.1, forward strand.
GTGCTTTCGATAGCCTCGACAACGAGTCGGAAAACGCCTTCCGCCGGCTGGTGACGCCCGCCGCCAAATACTGGATCTGCAAACGCGGCCCGGAACTGGCCGCCGAGGCAATGGAAGTGCTGGGTGGCAACGGCTATGTCGACGACGGCATGCTGGCGCGCATTTACCGCGAAATGCCGGTGAACTCGATCTGGGAAGGCTCGGGCAACATCATGTGCCTCGATCTGCTGCGCGCTTTCAGCAAAACGCCCAACGCGCTGCAAGTGTTGATGGCGGAATTGACGCCGGCGCTGGGCCGCCACGCCGCTTACGACACGTTCCTCGGCCAGTTGCAGCGCGATTTTGCCGACAGCAGCAACATCGAAACCCGCGCCCGCCGCCTGACACAAAACCTGACGCTGGCGTTGCAGGCCAGCCTGCTGCTGCAACACGCGCCGGATTACGTCAGCGATGCCTTCTGCCGCAGTCGTCTGGCGCATGATTGGGGCTACAACTTCGGCACCTTGCCGGCCAACGTTGACTTTGCTTCCCTGCTGAACCGCGCCTGGCCGAATCAGTAATCGGGCTGCAAGCCGCTCTGGTACTGCCTTGCAGGCCGGCCTGCAAGCCGCACCCAGAGCGGTCTCCAGCCACATTGCCACAGATGCCTGTCTGCTGGCGTGTGGCGGCCTGTTGTATTCCTGCACACCCTGTGTGGCTGCTGCTTGTTTAGTAAATTCTCTTTAAATCAATGGCTTGGAAATTCTATTTGCAGCGGCTTGCGTGACGTCGTCATAAAAAATTAGTGAACAACTGTTGACTGTTGCGCCCGGTCGTGACACTGTTATGTGAACAACTGTTCACATTTCAGGAGGCTGCCATGGATATCCTTTCTCCAGTATTGGGTCAGCTTGCACGCCGGGCTGGCGCCGCGCTGCGCCATCCGCTGCTGGCACCGCTGGTCAACGAGCATGTCGTTGATTTTTATGCGCGACATCTGCACCCGCAACTGAGCATGCGGCAGGTGATTGCCAGAGTGACAGCGCGGCAAGCGGCAAGCGCCGATGCCGTCACCTTGCATCTGGTGCCCAACTACCTCTGGCGTGGCTTTCGTGCCGGGCAACATGTAACGCTGACGGTGGAAATCGATGGCGTGCGCCATCACCGTGTTTACAGCCTCTCTGCCGCCAATGCCGACGATGTGCAGATCACCGTCAAGCGCCAGCCCGGCGGGCTGGTATCCAATTACCTGCTGGATCAGGTCTACGACGGCGATTATCTGCAGATCAGCCCGGCGTTTGGCGATTTTGTGTTGCCCGAGCCGGCACCGCAAAAGCTGCTGCTGATTGGTGCCGGCAGTGGTATGACGCCTTTGCTGGCGCTGGCCGAGGCACTGCTGCAGATGCCGGATTACACCGGCCAGGTGCTGGTGCTGAATTATGGCCGCAGCCATGAAGAAACCCTGTTCCACTCGCGTCTGCTACGACTGAAAACGCTGCATCCAAACTTGCGCGTGGTGTATGGGCTGACTGCAGAAGGTGTGTCGGAAGGTGAGCTGTCCGGTCGCTTCTGCGCCCGCCATCTGGATGAGCTGCTGGCCGATGCTGCCGAATGGCAGGTGATGGCCTGTGGCCCGCAAGGGCTGGTGGATAGCGTGAAAGCATTGTGGGCCGAGCGTGGGTATCCATTGGCGCCGTTAACTGAATCGTTTACCCCTTTGGCGGTGCCGCAAGCGACGGCCGGGCAACAGCCCGTGGCGCTACATTTCCGTCTGGCAGGGCGCGCGGTGACGGGCAACAACCAGCAGCCGCTGCTGCAACAGGCCGAGGCCGCCGGGCTGTTGCCCGCCAGCGGCTGCCGCATGGGCATCTGCTTTAGCTGCACCTGCCGCAAAACCAGCGGCACGGTGAAAAACCTCTTGACCGGGCAGACCTCCAGCGAGCCGGATGAAGACATCCGCCTGTGTGTATCGGTGCCCCTGTCAGACGTATCAATATCTCTGTAAGTTTGAAAGGTCCGAATCATGTCAAAACCGCAAAGCCGTCAATTGACACCCGCTGAAATCCAAGCCTTCGGCGCCGAACTGGATGCGCTGCGTGCCCGCATTGTTGCGGATCTCGGCGAGCCGGATGCACGCTATATCCGCAAGATTCGCAGCACCGTGCGCTACAGCGAGCTGGCCGGCCGTGGCCTGCTGATGCTGGGGCTGTTTCCACCGGCATGGCTGGCCGGCGCTGCAACGCTGGGTGTCAGCAAAATCATCGAAAACATGGAGCTGGGGCATAACGTCATCCACGGCCAATACGACTGGATGAACGACCCGGAATTCCGCTCGGCCACTTATGAATGGGACAACGTTTGCCCGTCTTCCGCGTGGCGCAACACCCACAATTACGTGCACCACACCTTCACCAACGTCATCGGCAAGGACGACGATATCGGTTATGGCGTGTTGCGGATTTTTCCGGAACAGAAATGGCACCCTGCGAACCTGCTGCAGCCGGTGTATACCTTGCTGATGGCGGTGTTGTTCCAGTGGGGCGTGGGCATTCAGGATTCAAAAATCGACCGTGTGTTGCGTGGCGAGCTGAAACTGCGCGATACCATTCCTGACCTGAAAATCTACGCCAAAAAGGCGCGTGGCCAGGTGTTGAAGGATTATGTTGCATTCCCGCTGCTGGCCGGGCCGGCTGCGCTGCCAGTGTTGACCGGCAATATGGCCGCCAACCTGATCCGTAACCTGTGGGCGTTTGCCATCATTTATTGTGGCCACTTTACCGAAGACGCTGAAGTATTCCCCGAATCGGTGCTGGAAAACGAAACCCGCGCCGAGTGGTATCTGCGCCAGATCAAGGGCTCCAGCAATATCAGCGGCGGTCCGCTGTTCGATATCCTGAGCGGCAACCTCAGTCACCAGATCGAGCACCACCTGTTCCCCGATCTGCCGGGCCGGCGTTATGCCGAGATTGCAGTGGAAGTGCAGGCGCTGTGTGCCAGATATGGCCAGCACTACAACACCGGCCGCTTCTCGAAACAGTTTTTTGGCGTGCTGGTGCGGATTTTCGCGCAATCGTTGCCAACCCAAGCTGCCGCTGCCAAGCCGGCCAAGCAAAAGCCGTTGCCGAAAGCCGGCCAGACCAAGCCGGCATTTGCCGCGCTGGACGATCTGGCCGAGTTGCAGGCCAGGCTGGAAGCCCGGCTACAGCGCAAACGCCAGACCTATGCCGATGCCGGTGTGCGCCAGCCTGCGCCACAAGCCGAGGCCTTGGTCGCCTGAGTTACACTCAACCAAGCTTGAGCCGGTGTCACCCGTTAACGGGGGCGCCGGTTTTCACCGTTGTTATCCTGAAGGATTGTCATGACTGCATCTGCCGCATCTACCTTACCGTTTATCCGTTTTCATCTGACCGAAGCGTTGCATCAGGAGGCGCTGGATGCCGTGAATACCATTGCCGCCGATCCGAAACCGACTGAATATTCGGTTGCGCTTGCGGATCTGATTGTGGAGCTGGTTCAGCACGGTTTCGATTTCTATTTCAGCGAGCCGTTGCGTCAGGCCGATGCCGGCTTTGTGATCAACAAAACCGCTGATGTCGGCCTGAGCGCCACCCAGAAAATGATGGCACCGGTAATCCGCAACGTGATTGCCAAGCTTGACGATGAACAGCTGCGTACCATCTGTGTCTTCATGCAGCAGATCATGGCGCCGGAAATCGAAGGCAACTGAGCGTTGCAGGGGGGGGGCGCTGCCCCGAAAACAAGGAAGACGCTGATTTATTGACTGCGCGGGCGAATTGCTGCGTACCACAGGCAGGCAATTCGCTAAGCAAGCTTTGCTTGCCAAGCTCGGTTGCACTCGCGCGGTGCTCGAAAGCTCGCCTATCCTCGTGATATGTCTCGCTTTGACCAGCCACTTGGCGGCTTGCCGCCTAGTGGAATGGCCATGCAGCGCTCTGCGCGCCGGGCTCCTTGCACTTCATCCCGCTCGCCGAATAAATC
>JAUPTR010000324.1 GCA_030917985.1 Pseudomonadota bacterium
CGAGCTGGGGCTATCGCTACCGCGCACGCATGACGGCACGTTATGTGGCCAAAAAGGGTGGCATGCTGGTTGGTTTCCATGAAAAACGCTCCAGCTTTATTGCCGACATGACCGAATGCCATATCCTGCCGGCACGGATTTCGGCGCAATTGCCGGCCTTGCGCGAGCTGATCGGCCAACTCAGCATTTTCGACCGCATGCCGCAAGTGGAGCTGGCGATTGGTGACCAGGTGGACGTGATGGTGCTGCGCATCATGGAGCCACTGAACGAAGCCGACGAGCAACTGCTGCGCGACTATGCCGAGCAGCATCGCGTGCAGTTCTGGTTGCAGCCAAAAGGCCCGGACACCGCTTATGCGTTTTATCCGCTGGATGCGCCGGCACTGACTTATTCCCTGCCGGAATTCAGGATTGTGATGCCGTTCCGCCCGACCGAGTTTACCCAGGTCAATCCGCAGATCAATCAGGTGTTGGTCAGCCGTGCATTGCGTCTGCTTGACCCGCAACCGGGTGAGCGCATTGCCGACATGTTCTGCGGCCTGGGCAACTTTACCCTGCCGATCGCCCGCCGTGGTGCAACCGTGCTCGGCATGGAAGGCAGTCAGGGGCTGGTGGAGCGTGCGCGGGAAAATGCCGCGTTGAATGGCCTGGCGGAAGTCACCGGGTTTCAGGTTGCCAACCTGTTTGAAATGACTGAAGAGACACTGGCGCAGCTCGGGCCTTTCGACAAAATGCTGATCGACCCGCCGCGCGATGGCGCCATTGAGCTGATCAAGTCGCTCGGCGAGAACGGCCCCTCGCGCATTGTTTATGTCTCGTGCAGCCCCTCCACACTGGCGCGTGACGCCGGTGTGCTGGTCAATACCAAAGGTTATCGCCTGCTGCAGGCGGGGGTGGTGAACATGTTCCCGCACACTGCACATGTGGAATCGATTGCCGTCTTCGAGCGCTGATTCATCATGTAGATGGTGACGGTAGTGTGACATTCATGCCACATTGCTGTCGCCATGTCGTGTTTCTGCATCAAATCAAAGTCGCTGGCCCGGTGTGCTACGTTACAATTCGGGGCGATCCAAACTCCTTTCGTGATGACTCTTCAGCAAAAAATAGCGATGTTCGTGCGCCACTTTGGCAAGCGGCTTATGGTCTGGTTTCTGCGGGCCATGCGCTGGCACGCACGCTTGCTGGCAAAGCTGCTGGTGCTGGCGGGCGTTGTTGCGGCGCTCATCTGGGCAGGCGCTACATTCTGGCTGTTTCCGTCGGTCGACAATTACCGGCAGGATGTGTCGCAGCTGGCCGGGGAGTTGTCCGGCTTGCATGTCAGCATCGGCCATATCCAGGCTGGCTGGGAGGACTTCGACCCGGCGTTTCGCCTGAGTGACGTAACGCTCTACGATCAACAGGGACAGCCGGCATTACATCTGGATCGGGTGCGGGCAAATTTGTCCTGGCTCAGCCTGCTGGTGTTCGAGGTACGTTTCTCGCGGATTGTGCTCGATACGCCCGAGCTGGTTCTGAAGCGTGACCGGCAAGGGCTGATTCATCTCGCCGGCCTGACTCTGAATGGCCCCGGAGAAGGCCGTTTCGGCAACTGGATACTGCGGCAGCACCGCATCGATATCGACCAGGGGCGAATTGTCTGGATCGACGCCAGGCCAGGTGTACCGGCGCTGCAAATCGAACAGGTGCGCCTGCGTATCAACAACCTGTTCCGCGTTCATCGCATTGAATTGAGCGGCACGCCCCCAACACATCTCGCTTCGGCCGTCAGCCTCAATGGCACGCTGCGGGGCAGCAACCTGAATCAGCTGCAGGATTGGTCCGGAGATCTCAAACTGGACCTGGCCTATGCCGATGTTGCCGCCTGGCGCCCCTGGTTGCCGCTGCCCAAACAATTGCTGCAAGGGCGCGGAGGTGTCAGCACCTGGTTTGCCTTCAGGCAACAACAGCTGGAACAAGGCGTGCTGCAGCTGAATGTATCGGATGCCTTGCTGCAGTTCCAGCCAAGCCTGCCGGTGCTGCGGGTCAGTCGACTGCAGGGCAGGGCCACGCTCGGCACCAGAGACGGTGAAAACTCGCTGTTGCTGCAGGATGTGGTGTTGAGCCTGGGGGAGGGGCAACGCCTGCAGCAGGGCCGGCTGTTGCTGGAACGCCAGATGGACGCTGCGGGGCAACTGGCTGCGCTCGAACTGTCTGCCGATGAACTGAAACTGCACGACTGGCTGAAGCTTGCTCCCTATCTACCCTTGCCGGACAGCGTTGCCGGCCAATTGCACGGCTTGCAGGCACGGGGTCTGTTGCGGCAATTCAAATTGTCGTGGCTGAAGCCATCGCAGCCCGGCCAGTCATTTGAAATCAGTAGCAGTTTCAACAATCTTTCCTTGCTTCCTCCCAAGCCCGGCAGCGGTGTTGATAACCTGTCGGGCAATCTGGTGCTGGGCAGCAAGGGCGGCGCGCTCAATCTGGATTGCCAGTCGTGTTCACTGATTTTGCCGGAATTGTTTGTTGACGATCTGCGGTTTGCGCGCCTGCAGGGAAAAGCCCGCTGGCAGCGTGCCGCAACTGGCTGGAAAGTCGATATCAGCCAGCTGCGGATGAGCAACGCTGATGTCAGCGGTGTGCTCAGTGGCAGTTACACCAGCGCCGCGCAAGGTGCCGGTGTAGCCGACCTGCGCGCCGAATTGCTGAACGGCCGTGCCGATGCCGTTTGGCGCTACATACCGCTGACCGTTGGTGACGCTACCCGTTCCTGGTTGCGCAGCAGCCTCAAGGCGGGTACCGCCAGCAGGGCGGTGATGGTGCTGCAGGGCGCGCTCGACGATTTTCCGTGGGACAAGAAGCCAACCGGGCGTTTCCGGGTGGATGTGGATGCCCACGATGTGGATCTGGATTACGCCGATGATTGGCCGATGATTGCCCGGATTGGTGCCAGCCTGGTATTTGAAGGTGATCAGCTGCTGATTCATGCCAAACAGGGCAATCTGATGGGCGTGCGGCTGGGTCGGGTGCAGGCGCAGATTCCCTCGCTGGATCGCGGCGATCGCCTGCTGATCGACGGTGAAACCCAGGGGCCGCTGATCAACTATCTGCGTTTTGTTGACGCCAGCCCGGTGAACACCGCGCTGGCCGGCTTTACCAATGGCACCGGTGGCACCGGTGATGCCCGGCTGCGTCTGAAACTCGACGTGCC
>JAUPTR010000325.1 GCA_030917985.1 Pseudomonadota bacterium
CGGGCAGGCTTCTCAAGAGTGGCTTGGGGTCAAATGACATGCCCGAGTTCATCGCGAAGTGCCCAGCTCCCGACGAATTTGCACAAAGACATCCTCAAACATTTGCACAGTCAGGCGTCGTGTTTGTGTGTTGTAGCGGCTGCAATGATAACTATCGAGCAGAGTCAGGCCATGCGGCAAAACATGGCGTGCCGCGTGCGCAAAGCCATATCCACTGCGCTTCAAGCCACTCGCGATCAACACCGCCTGATGTGCAATATTGCCCAAAGCCAGCACGACAGCTTTCGGCGGCATGTGCGCCAGTTCGTTAGCCAGAAACGGATTGCACATCCTGATTTCGCTCAGATCGGGTTTGTTCTGTGGGGGCAAACACTTTACCGCGTTGCTGATACGGCAATCCCGCAAGTGCAGCCCATCAGAAACACTCTCTGATAGCGGCGCACTTGCAAAACCAAACTTGTGCAGAGTCTGGTACAACAGGATACCGGCATAGTCACCGGTAAAGGGGCGCCCGGAGCGGTTGGCGCCATGCATGCCGGGAGCAAGCCCGACAATCAGCAGGCGAGCGCCCGGATCACCAAATGGCGGAACCGGCCGACAGAAATAGTCTTGATGAACAAGCTTTACTTCATCAAGAAAGCTGGCCAAACGCGGACAGCGACGGCAATCCGGATCATAGGTAAGGTATGTTTCTGATGACATGGTCGTTCACGCAAAAACGGCAGGGATTTCCCTGCCGTGAATTCGTTGATCGTATGAGTGGGCTACTGCATCTGACTCAGGTTCTTTTTGTTTATTTCCACACTCTGACGCGCCGCCAACTGGCCAAAATACGCCTTTGCTTCAGTTTCGAGGCGAATGCGCTCCAGCGTTTGCTGCAACTGAACCATTTTGTCGGCAGATAAGGTACCGGCGGAGGCATCAGTAATTTTGTAAACGACATACCCTTCTGCCGAATCAACGCCAACATATGCGGGAAGCTTTGCGGTCGAAACCTTGAACAAGGCCCGCACCGTGTCATGCGGCAAGTTTGCAGCATTCAGACGACTGATTCTGCCGAGATCTTTCCAAGTCGATGAATCGAGCTTAGCGGCGTTCAACTCCGCCACCTTCGCCTGCCCATCCTTCTGCATCAGCTTTTTAGCTTCCTCCAAGGTCAGCTTGGCAACAATCTGCGACTGAGCCTGTTCAAAAGACATTGTGGAGCCCGGCCGGTGATCCAGTACACGAACAGCCACCATATTTCCGTTGCCCAGATCAATGGCCTCACTGTTGTGCTTCTTTTTCAGGACATCGTCGGAGAAGACGGCTTCCAGCACCTTGGGATTGTTCAAGACAGCATCCGCAGCCTTGTTGCGAGACACCCAGTCACTCTGTTGCACGCCGAGCCCGAACTCTTTGGCCGCAGCCTGCAAAGTGCCTGCCTGCTGGTAGAGAAGGTCGGAAAACTTATCAACTATCCCCTGGAAAGATGCCACCGCCTTCTGCGAGCGTAACTGGCTCTCTATCTGCGGCTTGACCTCTTCAAAGCTTTGCACCTTGACATCATCCAGTGCCAGGATATGAAACCCGTATTGAGTTTCGACCGGGCCACGCAACTCACCCTTTTTCATGGAAAAAGCTGCCGAATCAAACGCCGGCACCATCATCCCGCGCCCGACATAGCCTAAATCACCACCCTGCATGGCCGAACCAGGATCCTGGGAATACTGTCTGGCCAGATCGGCAAACTTTTCTGGGGTCTGCTGCAAACGCTTCAACAAATCATCCGCCTGAGCCTTGACCTTTGCCTTGTCAGCGGCACCAGCCTTTGCATCCACCGACAACAGAATATGTCGAACCTTGCGCTGCTCGGCACTCAACTGGGTTTTATTCTGCTCGTAAAACTTCTGAATATCGGCATCAGAGATCGGGATTTTTTTAGCCTGCTCCTGCTGGGACAAAATAACGTATTCGAGTCTGGCCTGTTCTGGCGTAGCGAATTCGCCTACATGGCCGTCATAATATTTGCGTGCGGCATCTGCAGGTAAAGCCACTCTGGATTTGTAGTCTTCCACGGCCAGCAACTGCTGTGAAACAGCACGCTCCTCACCAAAAAGAGCGGCATAGCGATCGAGATTGAATTGTGGCATGAAGCCACTCCCAACCGTACCAACAACAAGTTGCTGCGACAGCAAATCCTGCCTCAATCGCGTTTCAAGTTGTGATGACGACATGGACTGAGCCTGCAAGAAGCGCTCATACAGTTTCGGACTGAATTTTCCGTTCTCCTGCAGGCTGGCTTCCCCGGCAATTCTTGCCGCCAATTCTGCATCGCTGACAGCCATGCCAATATCTCGTGCGTGCGCAACGCGAATACGTTCAGCAATGGCTGCTTCCAGAGCCTGATCACGCAACGCCGGGGAAGGCAGCTTGTCGCCCAGATAACGAGCCAGATCCTGGCGGGTAATATGTTCCCCACCAACCCGGGCGACATCATTTGGGCTGTCGGCATCAGAATATGACTCAACACCCACCACAACAAAAGAAAGAGCGATCAAGCCAAGCAAGACCTTGAGAACCGTATTGTATTTTTCTGCGAATGCGAAC
>JAUPTR010000326.1 GCA_030917985.1 Pseudomonadota bacterium
AAGTTCGGGCGATGGCTGGATGTGAGTTTTTACCAGCTGGTGTTGCCAACACCGGCGAATCCCTGCGACGGCTGAGGGTTGTTGCTCGGGCGGCGCTCTATGTCTGCCCTGCAGTCCGCATCCACATTGCCTTGCAGCCTTGCCTGCAAGCCGCTCTGGTATTGGCCTGCAGGCCGCGGGTCAAGTTTTTCTGCCACACCCGTGGGGCAGTGGGGGCGGGGGCGCCTTGCTCTTGGGGAGAACTGCGGATATGACTAATTAGATGAATTCAATCTGCGCTGCATCCGTTGCTTGCATTGTGCCGCTGGCTTGCTGCATGCCCGGGCTCGGCTTTTTCTCTGGAGGTTGGCATGAACCGGTTAGATCGATTGCTTGATGGCTGCTTCGCATGGCCTGTGGCGGCGCGGCGCAGTGCCTTGGTGCTGGCGGTGGCCTGTGCTGTGGCTGCGTGTACGGGTGGCGGCGGCGGAGGGGATTCGGGGGCGGCGACTGGCGGTACGGTAGCGGTGGCCAGTGTTGGCCTCAGCCCGGCCAGCAACACCCTGGATGCGGGCGGCAGTTATACCCTGACGGCCAGCCTTGGTGATGCATCGGGCCAGGCTTTGAGCGGCCGCAGTGTGAGTTGGGCATCATCCAACCCCGCTGTGGCGAGTGTCTCCGGCACGGGTGCGGTGACGGCGCTGGCGGCGGGCAGTGCGACGATCACAGCGACGGTGGAGGGCCAAAGTGCCAGTGCAACCGTGACGGTGGTGAGCAGCAGTGGTGCGGTGGCTGTGGTCAAGCTGGATGCGGGCAGTGTGGGCGGCAGTGTGCGGGATGTGCTGGGGGTTAACAAGCGGCCGACGGCCAGTGCGCAAACGCCGGGCAGCAGTTGGGATGGCACAGGCTTGTATCAGGCTTTTGGCGTATCACAGGTGCGTTTGCACGATGCCGGGGTGGATTTGTGCAGCACCTATACGGCTGCCAGCAAACTCAATGTGGGCGTATCACCGGCGCAGACGGTAAGCGGCTGCACCCTGTCAGGCAGCGGCTCGATACCACATTTCAAGTGGACGCCAACTTCGTCGGCCGATGCCGATCTGAACAACCCCGACAATTATGACTTTACCGAGGTGGATGCCGCCATCAACGCGGCACTGGCCACGGGTGCCAAGGTTTATCTGCGTCTGGGCGAAAGTTATAACGGGCCCAACGATACCGACGACCCGGTGGCCTGGGCCAAGGTCGCCACCAATATCTATCGCCATGTGATCGGCGTGTTCAAGCCGACCAGTGGCATCGCTGTTGATCCGGTGTTCGTGGAGGTACATAACGAACCGGATGGCGGCTTCTGGCGCGGCAGTCAGACGACGTTTAATACCCTGTTCACCGAAACCGCCAGCCGTGTGCGGGCGGCAGCATCGGCGGCGGGGCGTAGCGTCAAGCTCGGCGGTGCGGGTTTTACCCGTAGCGTGCTCACCAGCTCCACCAAGGCCGGCAACCCGGCCAACAACTTTATTGCCAACGTCGGCGCGAGTACGCTGGATTTCTATTCGGCCCACCTGTACGACAGCTGCAGCACCGCAACGCTGAGCAGTTCGGCGACTTTCCTGCGCAATCTGCGGGCGCTGGTGAACAGCCAGGGCGGAAGTGGCAAGCCGCTGCACATCACCGAGTGGAACATCGGCCTGGGCAATCAGTGTGGCAATGCGCAGTATGCCGAGCCACGCATGTTGTCCTATACCAGCGGGGTGCTGACGCTGATGCAAGACCCGGCGCAGGCCATCGAGGCGGCGCATTTTTATGCCGGCATGCCGATCATGGCCTTGTTTGATTTCACCTCGGTGAGCAATGCGGTGCGTATCAACCCTTCGGCGTGGGCCTTCTGGGCGCACCGCAAGCTGTATGGCGGCAGCCTGTTGTCGACACAGGTATGCCCCGGCGGAACATCCTGTGTTGCGGGTTATGCTGCCGACACCGCGCCAGTGGTGGCGCTGGCAGCGCAGAGCGGCGCAGGCAGCAGCCTGGTGCGCCGTGCCGTGGTCACCAACGACAGCGCCAGCGCGGTGACGTATACGCTGCAGCTGAGCAACCTGACTGGCAGCAGCACCCTCAACGCCGTGGTGTATACCCCGCCGGGTGCTGCGCAGGACGTGAGCGCCAAAGGTAATCCGGTTACACCTGACAGCGCCGCGCTCAACAGCCTGCTGGCATCACCCGGCCAGCAAACGCGTTCGGTGCTGGATGTGAAAGGCGGGCAACTGCAATTGACGCTGACCGTGCCGGCTTATGGCCTGCAAGTGGTGGAGCTGAAGTAGCGTCTATCGCTATCCTCTGGCGGGTGCCGGTGCCTGCCCTGCAGCCCGCATCCACATTGGCTTGCAGCCTTGTCTGCAAGCCAATACCAGCGCGGCTTGCAGCCCTGCCTGTGATTATTGCCGTGGTGGCTGGGCGAGAAAGCCGAAGCCGCAGGCGCCGGTGACGAGGATGGCGGCCTCCGGGCCACAGGGGGCGAGCAGGCCTTGTTCGGCGCAGTTCCGGGAAGCGATACTCCAACGGCTGCTTCCCGGTTACCCGCTCCAAGAGTGATCAGGCATATCACGCCCGCAACAAACTTGTATTCACCGCTCCATTAAACCTGCCCACCTACACCTTTAAATTTCTCCACAAAAGCCGCGATCTTCTGGAACACGCTTTGCTTTTTGGTCAGGTACTGCGGGTTTAACGGGCTCATCTTGGGCAGCACAGCATTGAGCTCTGTGCCGCTGTCACTGGCAAATTCCCGCTTGAGCGAGGTGGTGATATAGCGCCGAGCCGCTTCGGCATTCAGATTTTCGGCGCTGATCAGCTCTTGTGCTTCACGCTGCTGTTCCCCTTGGGCAAAAGTGAAGAAAGCGTCGATTACGCTGGCCTTGTCACCAATCTGGTCCAGATCGGTCTGATTGATGAAATCGACCAGCAAGCTCTCTTTAGCCCGGTTGCCCAAGCTGGCGCGAATAACGCGGCGCACCTCGTCCACCAGCTCCGATTTGCTCTTGATCTTTTTGTTGTGCTCGAAGATCAGTTCCAGGATGTAATCCAGATTGATTTCCTGTGATTTCAGCAGATCCACCTCAAAGACCACGTCATCCCAATCGATGGTGGATTTTTCCCTCTCGGCGGAAGTTTTTTCCCGGCGCAACCAGTCGCGCACATCGTTGTAGGTCGAGCGATAGTCCTGGATTTTCCGCTCTGCGGGGAGCGTGATGGCTTGCAGTGCGGTCAGGTCGTCATCACTCAGATAGTGCTTGGCCTTGAAGGCCTCAACCGCCGCAGGGTCGGTCATGTCGACGCTTTGCAACTCCTTCAGGCTGGCATATTCATCGTAGTTTTGCTGCACATTTTCAAAGCGCAAATATTCGCCAAACAGTTTCGCGAAGGCTTTTTTGTCCGCCTCTTTTTCAATTTCTGCAGGGTCAGGAAAACGCTGCTCCATCTCC
>JAUPTR010000044.1 GCA_030917985.1 Pseudomonadota bacterium
ATGTGTTGTCGTCGTCGATCCTCAAGGACTTCTCGCTGACCAACAAACTGCTCAGGCTCGTGAATTCGGCTACCTATGGCCAGTTCGGCGGCACCATCAGCACCATTTCACGCGCGGTGATCATTCTCGGTTTTGAAACCATCCGCAATCTGGCGATTACGCTGATTCTGTTCGAGCATCTGCAGAACAAGAGCCAGGCGGTGCATTTGCGCGATGAAATCATTCTCGCGTTTTTTGGTGGCCTGACTGCGCGCATGGTGGATCAGAAGCTGGGTGGCAAAGTTCTGGAAGAAAGCTTCATTTGTGCCATTTTCCATCGCCTGGGGCGTTTGCTGGCAACGTTCTATTTTTACGATGAAGCCATCGAAATCAAGAAACGGGTACAGGCAGGCAGCACGGAAGAAGTGGCCGCCATTGCCGTGCTGGGTATTTCCTACGACGAACTGGGGATTCAGATTGCACGTGCCTGGAATTTCCCGGACAAGATCGTGCAAAGCATGCAGTTTGTGCGTGATGAAAAAGTACGCAAGCCGCAAACCGGAAATGAACGTCTGCGCCTGGTTGCCAGCCTGTCGAGTGAATTGACCCAGCTTGCTGCGGGCGGCAGCGGAGCGGATCGCGGGCAAAAACTATCCGTATTGGCGCATCGCTATGGTTCTGCTTTGCCGCTGAACGAGTCAGAGCTGACGCGTCTGGTGGATGAGGCGATCCGTGAATTTGCCAAAGAGGCATCGGTATATGGTGTGAACGCCAGTCGCAGTGAGGTATTGCGCAATGCCCGCCAATGGGCTGGCATGGATACATCGAACGCATCGGCCACGCCGGATACGCTGGATCGCGAGTTTGAACAAACACGAGTGATGGAAGCACAGGCAGCGTCACCCATCGACCCCCTGGATCGGAAAACTGTGTTGTCTGCCGGCATTCAGGATATTACCAATACGCTGGTCGATAACTACAACCTCAACGATCTGTTGCGGATTATTCTCGAAACCATGTTTCGCGGCATGGGTTTTGACCGCGTATTGTTGTGTACCCGAGATATGCGCAGCAACAGCATGCCGGCTCGAATCGGCTTCGGGCCCGGCGTTGACAAGCTGCTGAAGACTTTTGCCGTGCCGCTGGGGAAATCACAGGACGTGTTTCAGGTTGCCATCGACAAACAGGCTGATATTTTTCTTTCCGATATCAATGCGCCGAACATTTGCGATCGCATTCCAGCCTGGTATCGCACACTCATCAGCGCCCAGACCTTTATCCTGTTGCCGTTGGCCATCGATAAAAAAGTGATCGGCATGTTTTATGCCGACAAGGCGGAGGCTGGAAGCCTGATGATTCCTGCGCAGGAGCTGAATTTGCTGAAAACCTTGCGCAATCAGGCTGTGCTGGCGATTCGGCAGAAGCAGATCGGTTGATTGCATCAGCGGAATTTCTTGCCCTGGCCCGCGTGGAGCGGGCCAGCCTTTCTGCAGAATCTCAAACAGAATGACTGCAGTACCAGCCCGTGCCGGTGATTCTGGCATATCTGTCATTGTGCATATGCAAAATATTCAGCCAAAGCGGGCTTGATTTAGGTCGTGTTTTTGGTAGAACGATATTGTTTAGTCATTGGCATTTAACACAAATTGGGTAAAATAGAGTCTCAAGTCTAATAAATTGTGCGCCGCACAATAAAGTGCTTGACAGTCAAAATCATGAGACTAGAATTGGCTGTGGTGCGGTGCAATATTTTTACACGATAGTTTTTGGAGAGAGGTTCTATTATGGTAACAGCAGACAAACTGGCTGAGCTGAACGAAGCCAGCCTGAACAAGGCAATTCGCGTATCGACTATCGCTCTGGCTGGTATTGAGCGTCTGGTATCGCTGCAACTGGAAGTGACCAAGGCCGTATTGAACGAAAGCACTGAAAACGCCAAGGCAATGGCGCAGGTGAAAGACGTTCAGGGGCTGGTTTCGCTGCAGTCGAATCTGACTCAACCGGCTCTGGACAAAGCCATGAACGTGGCCAAGAGCTTTTACGAAGCTGCCAGCGCAACTCAGGCTGAACTGGGCAAACTGGTTGAAGAAGAAATGAATGCCGCGACCAAGAGCACTGCCGGCATTCTGGAAAACCTGCAGAAATATGCTCCTGCCGGTTCCGATACTGCACTGACTGCAATCAAATCGGCTATCGCTGCTGCTTCCAGTGCTTACGATACCGTAACCAAAACTGCTCAAAAAGTAGCAAGCGAACTGGCTGAAGCAGGTGTTTCCGCTGCCACTACCTCGGCAAAAGCTGCTGCGACTGCTGCTAACGCAACCCGTCCTGCCGCGAAAAAGACCGCTGCAGAATCCTGATTCGGTTCCGTGTGAAACTACAAAGCCCCGGCCAGTCCGGGGTTTTTTATTGTATGCAGGCGTAATGACTGGAAAATGCGTCGCTACGCGCCTATACAGAACAATTGATTAGCTGCGATGGCGGAGAAACTGTCCATGAAACATGCCGTGCCTGCATATCTCGAATGGTGGCGAGCCTACCTTGTGTTATCTCATGGGTGTTCGCAGCTGATGTTGAAAAGCATGCAGCAAGTGCTGGATGCGAGTGTTGCCACCTTGGTCTATCGCCCCTCATTGCCGGTGATGCCTGTCCGTCTTCCGGCGCTGGCGGGCACCGCCTGGGTTTGGCCGATGAATATGGCCGCGTATCACTCGTCCCGCTTGCCGCTGCTTGCGGGGGCCTCATTGCTCAGGCGCCGGGCTGCCACAGAAAATTCTCCCGAAATTCAGCGGGTGATGGCGCAAGTCATTCGTCTGGTTGCTTCGCCGCGCCAATAAACCGCTCGGGTGATGCCCATTGGCCGCACCTGGATACCTTTCCCTTGCACTCAATCCCTTGGATTAGCGCTGCCCGCTGTTGTTCCGACGTGGCATAATCAAGCCGATTGTGCTCTGGCTTGGTGCTGGCAGCCTGTCGGGCTTGAGACTGATCTGCTGCGCCAGCGGGAGAAACGGCTCATATTTGCCCGCTTTCTCGTTGCATAGCCCCGCTATGCGCCTTAAAAGCAGGCAAATCTGGCCTCGTTTCCCCGCCCGGCTCGCGACGCTCGCTCAAGTCTGACAGGCTGCCAGGTTCTGTTGACGTTGGTTTCACTGCTGCTTTTGACGCAACAAGTCTTTTGGGAAGTGTTTTTGATGGTCTCCGTTGTTCGCCCCGTCACTACCGAAACCGTGCGCTCGGCAGGCGCCGCCGACTGGCTCGCGCAGGTTGCCGATGCCTACCCGGATGACGATCTGCTACTGATCGGACAGGCACTGGATTTCGCCGAATCTCTGTATCAGGATGGCAAGCTGCCGGTAACTGGTGAACCCCTGCTGGCCCACGCCTTGGGGGCTGCTTCGGTAGCGGTGCAGCTACGCCAGGATGCGGCTGCGGTAGCTGCAACATTGCTGTTTTCCTGTCCGGAGCATTTATCTGACTGGCAGGAGCAATTGTCGCAGCGTTTCGGGAACACCGTAAGCAGCCTCGTGGATGGCGTCAACAAGGTGCGCAAGATTCAAGAGCTGCACTATATGGAATCCCACCTGCTGCAATCGGAGGAGCGCCATCAGCAGGCAGAGGCCTTGCGCAAAATGTTGCTGGCGATGGTTGAGGATATTCGCGCGGTGCTTGTGAAGCTGGCCTGGCGCACGCAGACCATGCATTACCTGAGCCATTGCAGTGCCGAGCTGGCGCGCGAAGTGGCGCGCGAGACCCTGGATGTATTTGCACCGCTGGCCAACCGGCTGGGCGTTTGGCAGATCAAGTGGGAGCTGGAAGATCTGGCATTCCGCTTCATCGAGCCGCAGCTTTACAAGAAAATAGCCAAACTGCTGGATGAAAAGCGTCTGGATCGCGAGCGCTTCATCGCCGATGTGATTGCCGCCATTCGCCAGGAGCTTGAGCTTGCTGGCGTCAAGGGCGAAGTCTCTGGCCGTCCCAAGCATATCTACAGTATTTACAAGAAGATGCAGAAGAAGCATCTGGATTTTTCCGAGGTGTACGATGTGCGCGCAATCCGCGTGCTGGTGGAAGACATCAAGGATTGCTACACCGTGCTGGGTATTGTGCACAATCTGTGGCAGCCGATTCCGGGCGAGTTTGATGATTATATTGCCCAGCCCAAGGGCAATTTTTATCGTTCGCTGCATACGGCTGTGATCGGCCCGCAGGACAAGGGGCTGGAGGTGCAGATTCGCACCGCGGAAATGCATCGCCATGCCGAACTAGGGGTGGCTGCACATTGGCGTTATAAGGAGGGAGGCAAACAGGATCCTCGTTATGAAGAAAAAATTGCCTGGCTGCGGCAGATTCTTGAATGGCGCGATGACGTTGCCGATGTCGGCGAACTGGCCCGACAGTTCAAAACCGAGCTGTTTCAGGATGTGGTTTATGTGTTGACGCCGCAGGGACGTGTGATTTCGCTGCCCAAGGGGTCAACACCGGTCGATTTTGCCTATCATGTGCATACCGATCTGGGGCATCGCTGTCGTGGCGCCAAGGTGGAGGGCCGCATTGTGCCGCTGGATACGCCGCTGGAAAATGGCCAGCGTGTCGAAATCATTGCCGCGAAACAAGGTGGGCCCAGTCTCGACTGGTTGCATCGTGGTTTACTGAAAAGCCCGCGCGCAATCCAGAAAGTCCGTGCCTGGATTCGCGCTCAAGCTTCCGATCTGGCAATTGCCGAAGGCCGGCAATTGCTGGAAAAGGAAGTGGCGCGGCTTGGCCTGGCCAATCTCAAGCTGGAGCAGGTCGCGCAGCGCCTGTCGTTTGCCAATGTTGACGTACTGTGTCTGGCGATTGGCCAAGATGAGCTAAGCTCTCGTCAATTGTTGACCGCGCTGCAAGAGCTGGCGGCACCTGAGCCCGTTGTCGCCGAAGTTGCGGTCGAAGATCTGGTGCGCAAGAGCCGGGTGCAGCCCACCGGGCAGGGGGTGCTGATTGTTGGTGTGGACAAGCTGATGACGCAGCTGGCGAAGTGCTGCAAGCCCGTGCCGCCTGACGACGTGATTGGGTTTGTTACGCGTGGCCGTGGCATTAGCGTGCATCGCAGCCATTGCGCAACGCTTAAACGCTTGTCTGCCAATGCGCCGGAAAGGCTGATTCAGGCTAGCTGGGGTGTGCAGAATCTGGGGTTGTTTGCTGTCGATCTGGATGTGGAGGCGATGGATCGCCCCAGCCTGCTGCGCGACATCTCAGATGCCATCATGCGCGACAAGGTAAATATTACGGGCGTAAACACCATCTCCCGCGATTTGCGCGCATTCATGAAATTTACGGTTGAAGTGCGTGATGCAGAGCAGTTGCGCCGTGTGTTGAGCCTGATTCAGGATGTGCCTGGGGTGGTTCGGGTATTGCGGCGTCAGT
This sequence comes from Pseudomonadota bacterium, assembly GCA_030917985.1. GTDB lineage: Bacteria > Pseudomonadota > Gammaproteobacteria > Burkholderiales > SCOH01 > CALMFQ01. The sequence continues at coordinate 5,386 of JAUPTR010000044.1, forward strand.
AGCTATGCTTGAGTTGGTGTTGAATTTGCGGTAGATTGGTTTTTGCTTATTTTTAGCGGAGGGTGTGATGGATATTACCGGGCTTCGCAACTATCAGGCCAGCATGTCGCAGTCGTTGACTCAGGCTACCAGCCAGATCTTCAGCGATGTAAGGGCAACGGCCGACAAGGTTGACCAGAAAAAGCAACAGATTGCCGACCAGGGCTTGCAGCGGATTCAAGAATCCACCTCCAGAGCACAGCAACGCGCCAGCCTGATCTATACCTACGCATAATCAGGGGGGGGGGCCCCTGTTTTCATTCCCGTTTTTTCAGCATCCCATCTCCGTGAGCGGATAATAACGCACCCAGTCGCCTTGATTGATAATCTGCCCTGGTGCGACCTCTACCAATCCACTGGCCCAGCTGCAAGAGGTTAAAACACCCGATCCCTGTTGCGGGAAAAGCGTCGCTACGCTTTGTCCGTCTTTGCCGAGAGACAGGCGGGCTCGCAGGTATTCCTGACGTTTGTCCGGCTTCAGCCAGTTAAAGTTGGCGCGCGCCATACAAGGAGTGCCGCTGACCTGTTGTTGCCCCTGTTGGCGCAGAATGAACGGCCGGGCAAACAGCAGGAAGGTGACAAATGCAGAGACCGGATTGCCCGGCAGGCCAATAAACGGCACCTTGCCAATATGACCAAATGCCAGTGGCTTGCCGGGTTTGATGGCTATCTTCCAGGCATCCAGCCGGCCCTCCGCCTCTACTGCTGCTTTGACATGGTCTTCTTCACCAACTGACACCCCGCCGCAGGTCAAGACCAGATCATTTTCCGCTGCTGCCTGACGCAGTGTGGCGCGGGTCGCATCAAGCTGGTCCGGAACGTTGCCCAAGTCGGCAATCTGGCAGCCAAGCTTTTCCAGCAGGCCACGCAGCATGAAGCGATTGGAGTTGTAGATTTGCCCGGCAGCCAGTGACTGGCCCGGCATCACCAGTTCGTCTCCGGTAAAAAATACGGCAACCCGCAATTGTCGTTTGACCGTGACTTCGGCGATGCCAATCGAAGCGAGCAGTCCAAGATCCTGCGGTGCCAGGCAATGTCCGGCGGGCAGGATTTCGTTTCCCTTGGCGATGTCTTCACCGCGGCGCCGAATGTTCTGTCCAATGTGGACTGCTTTCTGCAGCAAAATCTGCTCTCCGGCAACGTCGACTTCTTCCTGCATCACCACCGCATCACAATCGGGTGGAATCGGGGCGCCTGTAAAAATGCGTGCAGTCGTGCCAGGCAACAGCCGGCTACCATTGCTGCCTGCGGGAATACGCTGAGTAAGCTGTAGTCTGTTCGTTGCCTGCACATCCTTATGCCGCACGGCGTAGCCGTCCATGGCACTGTTGTCGTAGGGAGGCACGTCCATATCGGCGATTTGCGCAGCAGCCAGCACCCGGCCGACGGCATGTTCCAGCTTGATGGTTTGTTCAGCGCTGACGGTTTGGGCCGCAGCCAGCATCAGTTGCTGGATTTCGGCGATGGAGGAAAGCGGTGTATGGGTTTTCATAATTGCAAGTGTTTGAGAATAAAGGCCGCAATGGCTGATGGTTGATTTAGATCGAGCCGGGGTAGTGGCGTGTTGATAGGCGAATCGCTGGCAATGGCCACGATATGTGGGTCATGTGGATGCAGCAAGGGCTTGCCCTGTGCCGGGCGATGGATTTCCAGCTTGGGGATTGGCTCACGCTTGAAACCCTCCACCAACAGCAGGTCGCAGGGCGCCATGCGTTCACACAGCTGAGCCAGGCTCGGCTCGGGCTCTTGCCGTTGCTCGTGCAGCAAGGCCCAGCGTTGCCCCCCGGCCAGCAATACCTCGCTGGCGCCAGCCTGGCGATGTCGCCAGCTATCCTTTCCCGGCTGATCAAGATCAAAATCGTGATGAGTGTGCTTGATTAGCGATATCTTGAGCTGGCGGGTGGTCAGCAGCGGGATCAGTTGTTCGATCAGCGTGGTTTTTCCGCTGCCCGAATAGCCTGCAAATCCGAACAATGTCATTCCTGGCTCATCATCTGATGGATTTCATCGCGCAGATCTTCATATTCGTTTTCTGCCATTCCCAAGTATTTCAGTACATGATCGCCGATTTTTTGCCATTCGGCATCTGCCGTCAGTCGTAAAAAACCGTGGGCAATATGCTCCGCCAGGCGGGTAATGGCGACCAGCGTGCAAACCTCCGATTTGATGTCGTGGCTGGCGCTATCAAAAATACTCAGATCGTGGTGACACAGTATTGCTTGGGCGATTTTTTCCGGTAGAAACCAGGCGCGCGCCATCAGGTAACCCACAGATGCATGGTTGGTCGCATGGCGCTCATCCTCAATGGCTGTGAAATCACGGTCGGTGGCTGTGTTGGCTATTTTCAGTGTCTGGATGTAGTCAGGAAAACGCTGCATCAACAAAGGGATACCGCAGTTCTGGAATAAACCGAAGGTGTAGGCTGCGTCTGGCTGGGCGCCGGGCAGGCGGCCGGCGATAAAGGCTGAAACCATGGCCTCCTGCGCGGCGTTATCCCAGAAGCGATCCAGTTGCTGATTCTGTTTGGCTCTCATGGCATTTTTCAGCGCCAAGCCGGTAATGATGTTGATGGTGTTGTTGCTGCCGAGCATGGCCAAGGCCTGAGGAACCGATGCGACACGCTTGCTCAGGCCAAACAACGGTGAGTTGACCGTTTTCAGCATCGCAGCCGACAGGCTGACATCCTTGCCGATCAGCTGAGCGATTTTTGCGGGATTAGGCTCGCTTTGGCGTGCTTCGCGGTTAAGTTCGTCCAGAATGGCCGGGCGTGCCGGAATGATGATGCTTTTAAGCAGCTTTTCTGCTTCTTGCTGGCTGATATCCATGAGCTTGGCGAAGTAGCGGGTTGGTGAGGGGGTGTGAATGCGTCAGTTTAGTCCGACTGTGCCAATCTTGCCGCAGCAATCTGCCCAAAAAAATGGCCCGCATCAAGCGGGCCATTTTTTGATTACTTATTCAGCTTGCTGATGTCGATTGCTTGCCAGTGCGGAAAATATTTGCGTACCAGCGAGTTCAGCTCAACCTCGAATGCCCGCAACCGGGCCAGCTCATCAGCATTGCTGGCAGTGTGTTCACTGTGTGCTGCTGCGACGATCATGCCTGCGCCGGCTGTCGCATTGCTGAGGCGGTCGATCACAATCAGATTGCCGCTGCTGCGACACTCGCGATAGGTGTCGAAGACAGCCGGGGCGTTGATGTTGATGCGGCACAGGCCGATTTCGTTCAGCGCCAGCTGGGTGGCTTCAAAATGCTCCAGAGTGTTCACATCTACACGGTGCAACACCTTTTCCACGCGCCCGAATACCGACTTGCCTGCCAGCTTGAAGGCATATTCTTTGCCAGGCTGCAGCGGGTTCTCATTCATCCAGACGATATGCGCGTCAAAAGCTTGTGATACTGTTGGCTGCGATTCATCGGCACGCACAATCATGTCTCCACGGGAAATGTCGATTTCATTTTCCAGCGTCAGCGTGATCGCTTGGCCAACAAACGCTTCGTTGACGTCACCCGATGGTGCAACTATCGATTTGACCCTGCTTTGCTTGCCGGAGGGCAGGGCCACAACGGCATCGCCAACACGGATCTGGCCGGCAGCGATGGTGCCACAGAAGCCGCGGAAATCGAGATTTGGGCGGTTCACATATTGTACCGGCAGGCGGAATGCATCCAGTGCCACGTCGTGGGTGATGTGCACGTTTTCCAGCGATTGCATCAGTGTTTCGCCGCTGTACCAGGGCATGCTGTCACTGGCCGACACCACGTTGTCACCGCGCAATGCCGAAATCGGCACAAAACGGATGTCGGGAATGTTCAGCTCTTCGGCAAAGGCCTGGTATTCGTTGCGGATGTTGTTGAATACGTCGGCGCTGTAATCCACCAGATCCATCTTGTTGATGGCAACAATCACGTGACGGATGCCCAGCAGGCTGACAATGAAGCTGTGGCGACGGGTCTGCGTCTGCACCCCGCGACGGGCATCGATCAGGATGATTGCCAGATTGCTGGTTGAGGCGCCGGTAGCCATATTGCGGGTGTACTGCTCGTGCCCCGGGCAGTCGGCAATGATGAACTTGCGTTTCTCCGTGGAGAAATAGCGGTAAGCCACATCGATGGTAATGCCTTGCTCACGCTCGGCCTGCAGGCCATCCACCAGCAGCGCCAGATCGATTTCTTCGTCGGTGGTGTTGTATTTCTTCGAATCGCGCTGGATTGCGGCCAGCTGGTCTTCGAAAATCAGTTTCGAGTCATGCAGCAGACGGCCGATCAGCGTCGATTTGCCATCGTCGACGTTGCCGCAGGTGATGAAACGCAGCAAGTCCTTGTTTTCGTGTTGTTTCAGATAGCCAAGGATATCGGAAGCAATCAGGTCGGATTGGTGTGACATATCTATCTCAATCTTTCAGTATTCGATCTGCGGCACAAGCCGATCAGAAATAGCCTTCCATTTTTTTCTTCTCCATCGAGCCGGACGAATCGTGATCAATCACGCGGCCCTGGCGCTCGGAGGTCTTGGTCAGCAGCATTTCCTGAATGATTTCCGGCAGGGTCTGCGCTTTTGATTCGACGGCACCAGTCAGCGGATAACAGCCGAGGGTGCGGAAACGCACGAATTTCTTCTCGATCTTTTCATCCGGGCGCAAGTGCTTGAGGATGCGTTCGTCGTCGATCATGAGCAGCGTACCGTCACGCTCAACCACTTCGCGTTCGGCGGCAAAGTAGAGCGGAACGATGTCGATGTTTTCAAGGAAGATGTACTGCCAGATATCCAGCTCGGTCCAGTTCGACAGCGGGAATACGCGAATGCTTTCGCCCTTGTCGATCTTGCTGTTGTAGATGTTCCACAATTCCGGACGCTGGTTTTTCGGATCCCAGCGGTGGTTCTTGTCGCGGAACGAATACACACGCTCCTTCGCGCGCGATTTTTCCTCATCACGGCGTGCGCCGCCGAATGCCGCATCGAACTTGTATTTGTTCAATGCCTGCTTCAGACCTTCGGTTTTCATCACGTCGGTGTGTTTGGCACTACCCGAGTCAAACGGGTTGATGCCGGCTTTCACGCCTTCTTCGTTGATGTGCACAATCAGATCCAGGCCGTATTTGGCGGCAACCTGGTCGCGGAAGCTGATCATGTCGCGAAATTTCCAGGTGGTATCAACGTGCATCAGCGGGAACGGCGGTTTGCCCGGCGCAAATGCTTTCAGCGCCAGATGCAGCATCACGGCCGAATCTTTACCGATCGAATACAGCATCACCGGGTTTTCGAATTCCGCTGCCACTTCGCGGATGATATGAATCGACTCTGCCTCCAGTTGCTTGAGGTGAGTCAACCTTGTTTGACTGATGTTTACCATGCTTGGTTCTATGTATCTGTTAGATAAAGAGAAAATTAAAGCCCGGCAGAAACCCGCCGGGCAGGATCGAGTGTTGGGCTGAACTATACAGAAAGCTGGCTAGCCTGAGAAATAATCAATGGATATATCAATATGATCTATGGAAAGGTTGATTTGGCCACCCGCAGTAATATAGTCAGCCTGAGCGTCATTTGATCACGGTTACTGGCGGACGCCGATACTGGTCGCGCATCTTGATTGCTTCCAGTTCGCGGATCTTGTAGAGCAGCTCGCGCCGCGCCTGCTCGGCATTGCGGTCGTTCTGCATCCGTTCGTATTGTTCCTTGTACTGTGCCAGACGGCGTGCATTTTCCTCTTCGCGGTCTTCCCAGGCCTGTCGGGAGCGTTCCTGCTGGTCTGCATAACGATTATTGCTTTGCGTGTTCTGGTAGAGCCGGTCGCTCTCCGAACGCAATTGTTCTTCTGCGCGTGCATGCTCTTCCGCCTCGCGCTCCTGTTCCCGCTGTTGCTGTTCGATACGGACGATCTCAGCGCGGGCTTTTTGTTCGGCCTCCTGGCGCGATTTTTCCATTTCGGCCTGTTGTTGCTCGGCGGCAATTCGCCGGGCCTCGCTGCGGTTCTGCGAGAAAATCACCAAACCCAGCGAAACGGCGATGAGTATTACGATGCCGGCGACCAGCGGCTTGTGTTCTTCCAGAAATTCCATTTCGCACACTTTCCAGTACAGCAGTTGTCAGTGGCAAGCGCATCTTGCCCAAGCTGATTTTACTATGTAGTGGCCTGGGTGTATTTGCAAATTGTTGATGCTGTCAATCGGGGCGGACTATGGCTGTGCGAGGGAAGACGATACGTACTTTCAGCCCGTGCTGGGGCTCGGCCCAGTTCAGCTCCAGCTGAGCCTTATGCAGTTCGCAGATCCGTGCCACGATTGACAGACCAAGGCCGTGGCCGGCTACGGTCACGTCCCGCCCGCGGGCAAAGCGTTGCTGCAGAAGTCGGCGTTGTTCCGGTTCAATACCCGGCCCGTTGTCGATCACGGCGAGTTCGTTGGCATTGCAGGAAATGCATACCTTGCCGCCATCCGGTGTGTATTTGAGGGCATTGTCGAGCAGATTACGCAGCAGAATCCGCAGCAACTCAGGGCGTACAGCCAGTGTGTGTTGTGACGGGCAGTTGCTTTGAAGCTGAATCCTGCGATGCAGGGCTTGCTGCCCATGCTCTGCAACCGCCGCATCAATTATTGGTGCCACATCGGTCGCCTGTAATTCGATGGTATCCATGTCGTCCAGGCGGGCCAGCTGCAGCAAGGCATCCACCAGTGATATGGCGCGGTCAACTGCTTGCAGCGCCTTGCCAAGGGCGGCAACGGATGTTGTTCCCTGTTGCGCCTGTGCCACTTCCAGCTGGATGCGCAGGGCCGCCAGCGGGGTACGCAGTTCATGGGCTGCGTCGGCGGTAAAGCGGCGTTCATTGCCGAGCGCCTCGTCCACACGATGCAATAGTTGATTCAGCGTTGCGACTATCGGTTCAATTTCCGCAGGTATGTCCCGAGAGGTGATTGGTGACAGGTCTTTGGGGGTACGTTGCGCAATCTGGCGTGACAACTGAGTCAGCGGCTGCAGAACCCGGCCGCTCGACCACCAGATCAGCAAGGCCAGAAATGGCAAGCCAATCAGCACCGGTAGCAGGATCGACCCTACGATCTGTCCGGCGAGTTCATTGCGGATGTGATGGCTTTGCCAGGCAACAATGGCTTCTCCGCGGGTGGGGTGGCGGTGACAAAACATGCGCCAGCTCCGGCCATCGATCCGCATGTTGCGAAAGCCATTGCAGTCGTCGGGGAGGGTTTCGAGCAGTAATCTGCTGCTGTGGTGTATCAGTTTGCCGTTGCGATTGAACAGCGCGAAGCCAATCTTTCGTTCATATTCGTGATAGGGCTGCCTGGCATCGTCCTGTTCATGCCTGGCGAGGCTGCCC
>JAUPTR010000327.1 GCA_030917985.1 Pseudomonadota bacterium
AGGCGAGCTTTCGAGCACCGCGCGAGTGCAACCGAGCTTGGCAAGCAAAGCTTGCTTAGCGAATTGCCTGCCTGTGGTACGCAGCAATTCGCCCGCGCAGCCAATAAATCAGCGCTTCCCTAACACGCGCATCACACACAAGCCGGCACCCCAGGCCAGGCGCATGAACGGGAAGCAATGGGCCGTCTCTTTCCGCTGGCGCAGCAGATCGGCCTCATCCCCGACAGGCGGCAAGCCCGCACTTGTAACAATCCGTATATAAGCCTGTCATTTAACAGCGTTAGGCTCTGCCCCTTGCTGGCGGGCAAGCGGGCTTGCGGCTTTGCCCTGCCTTCAGCATCCCAACCGGTGTGCGGTGCCGTGAGCCACGGCCCGCATCAGCAAACCCTATCCTCTCGAAGAGAAGCACGATGACCGACAATCCACGTCGCCGTTTCCTGCGCCAGTCGGCACAGGGAATCGGCTTTGCTGCGGGCCTGGCAATGTTTCCACCCGTCATCCAGAAAGCACTGGCGATTCCGGCCAACCGTCGTACAGGCACCATCCGCGATGTAGAACACATCGTGATCCTGATGCAGGAGAACCGCTCGTATGACCATTATTTCGGCACACTGCCGGGTGTGCGCGGCTTTGGCGATCCGTTTCCGATTCCGCTCGCCTCGGGCCGGTCGGTCTGGTCGCAAGGGGCCATCGTGCCACCGCTGGTCCGGCCTTTCCACCTGAATACGGTCAAGGATTATGCCTACATGCGCGTTGAGGGCACGCCGCACTCGTGGCCGGATGCGCAGAATGCCTGGGATCATGGCCGGATGAGCCACTGGCCGTTGAGCAAGATGAATCACTCGATGGGCTATTTCAAGGAGGCAGACATTCCGTTCCAGTTTGCCATGGCCAACGCCTTCACGCTCTGCGATGCCTATCACTGCTCGTTTCATGGCGGCACCAACACCAACCGGCTGTTCCACTGGAGCGGCAGCAACGGCCCGGCACCACTGGGCAACGGGCCGTCGGTGGGCAACAGCCACGACAGCCTTACTGCCGACAACTATGACAGCAGCTACAGCTGGACGACCTACCCGGAACGGCTGGAGGCTGCCGGCATTTCGTGGCAGGTATACCAGAATGCCAGCGACAACTTTACCGATAACCCGCTGGCCGGCTTCAAAAGCTTCCGCGATGCCTACCGCAATCCGGGCAGCAATCCGGCACTGGAGCAAAAGGGCATTGGCCATCGGGATCTGGACTTGCTGAAGCAGGATGTGCTGAACGACAGGCTGCCGCAGGTGAGCTGGATTATCGCTACCGCCGCCGGCTCGGAACACCCCGGTCCATCCAGCCCGGCACAGGGCGCGGAATATACCGCACGCGTACTGGAAGCGCTGACAGCCAATCCGCAGGTATGGAGCAAAACCGTGTTTATCGTCAACTTTGACGAAAATGACGGATTCTTCGATCACATGCCGCCACCCGCCGTGCCTTCTTACGCCCCCTGGAGCCCGATTGCCGCCTTGCGCAACCTGGCAGGCGGCTCTACCGTGGATACCCGTCTGGAATACCATCACCGGAAAAGCCCCGACGACGACAACGGCCTGCACCTGCATCGGCCATACGGGCTCGGCCCACGGGTGCCGATGTATGTACTGTCGCCGTGGAGCCGTGGTGGCTGGGTGTCGTCGCAGGTGTTCGACCACACCTCGGTGCTGCGCTTCATCGAAGCACGATTCGGCATCGCAGAGAGCAATATCAGCCCGTGGCGACGGGCAGTATGCGGCGATTTGACCTCGCTGTTCAATTTTGCCGACCCTGACGACAGCGAATTCTTCCATGCTTTCCCCGATACGCGGGCCCGTGCCGAGCAGGCTCGCGCGCTGTCCGGGCGCAAAATGCCGCTGGCACTGCAAACAGCACCGCTGCCGCAACAAAGCCCCGGTATCAGGCCATCCAGAGCGCTGCCCTACGAGCTGCATACCCATGCCAAGGTGGACACCCAACACGGCATGCTGACCCTGACCTTTGCCAATAGCGGCAATGCGGCGGCGGTGTTTCATGTTTACGACCGGCGGCATCTGCACCGCATTCCGCACCGTTATACCGTGGAGGCGGGCAAACAGCTGCAGGGGCAATGGTTTGTCGGCGGCGTCGATGGCGGCTTCTACGATCTGTGGGTGCTCGGGCCAAACGGCTACCACCGCCACTTCTGCGGCAACAGCAACTGGGTGAATCCGTCACAGGCGATGCATCCGGAAATCGTGCTGAGCTATGATCGAAGCAACGCGAGCATCAGCGCCCGGCTGATCAATCAAGGCCGGCTCAACTGCCATTACCGGATGTGTGCCAACGCCTATCTGGGCGAGCAGGAATGGGAAGGTGCACTGCGCGCCGGCGGAGAAACACGGCTCAGCTGGTCAATGCAGGATAGCGGTGGCTGGTATGACTTCAGCCTGAGTATTGATGAATTGCCGGGCTATCTGCGGCGTTTTGCCGGGCGGGTGGAAACCGGACGTGATTCGCTCAGCGATCCGCGCATGGGGCTGACGCAGGCAGAATAAGCTGCGGCCAACAAAGGCAGAAACAAAAAAACCGGCGCTTGTGGCGCCGGTTTTCTTTAGCCAGAATCTGCTTTGTTATGCAGCCTTGGGTGCCTCGCCTTTGGCGAAGAAGCTTGCGATGTACAGCAACAGGCCGATCAGGAACATGACGCCCGAAGCTTCACGCAACCAGTAGAACAGCGCAATCTGGTCCTGTGCCACCATGAACGGCATCGGGTTTTCCGATACACGTTGCAGCCATACCTGCAGGATGCCCGCAGCAGTCAGGAACAGGGTGATGAACACCATGGCCACAGTCATCAGCCAGAACGCCCACATTTCCATCTGCTGTGCACGCTCCGAGTTGGCAGCGCGACCACGCATGATCGGCATGGCGTAGGAGATGATGCACAGCACCACCATTGCATACGCACCGTAGAAAGCCATGTGACCGTGTGCAGCAGTGATCTGGGTGCCGTGGGTGTAGTAGTTGACCGGAGCCAGGGTGTGCAGGAAGCCCCATACACCCGCGCCAAGGAACGACATTACACCAGTACCCAGAGCCCACAGGGTGGCAGCCTTGTTCGGGTGTTCACGACGACGACGGTTAACCATGTTGAAGGCAAACACAGTCATCATGAAGAACGGAATGGGTTCCATGGCAGAGAACACGCTACCCCACCACTGCCAGTATTCCGGTGTACCGATCCAGAAGTAGTGGTGACCCGTACCGATAATGCCGGTGATCAGGGTCATGGCGATGATCACATACAGCCATTTTTCGATCACTTCACGGTCAACACCGGTTACCTTGATCAGCACGAAGGCCAGCAACGAACCCAGAATCAGTTCCCACACGCCTTCCACCCACAGGTGCACGACCCACCACCAGAAATACTTGTCCAGTACCGGGTTGGCCGGGTTGTAGAAGGAGAACAGGAAGAAGATCGCCAGGCCCCACAGACCGATCAGCAGCACCAGGCTGATGCTGGTCTTGCGGCCAGCCAGCACAGTCATGGTGATGTTGAACAGGAACACCAGAGCCACCACAACGATACCCAGCTTGGTGACCAGCGGCTGCTCGAGGAACTCGCGGCCCATGGTTGCAAGCAGGTCGTTGCCGGTCAGCTTGGCCAGCGTGGCGTAAGGCAGAGCCAGGTAACCAACGATGGTCAATGCACCGGCCACCAGGAATACCCAGAACATCAATAACGCCAGCTTGGGACTGAACAGCTCCCTTTCGGACTCCTCGGGAACCATATAGTAGGCGGCCCCCATAAAGCCGAACAGCAGCCATACGATCAGCAGGTTGGTGTGGACCATACGGGCCACGTTGAACGG
>JAUPTR010000045.1 GCA_030917985.1 Pseudomonadota bacterium
CCTGCCGCGGGAATGTTGCCTGCAACTCACCGAAATCAAGCCGGAGAAACGCGTGGGTGGCAAAACCGCGCCGCAGGTGATGGAAGCGGAAAAGACACGGATACTGGGGGCATTGCCGCCGTCGGCTTATCTGGTGGTGCTGGACGAGCGTGGCGAGAACTGGACGACAGCCAGGCTGTCCGAGAACCTCAAGACCTGGCTTGGCAATGGCCGTGATGTGGCTGTGGTCATTGGCGGTGCCGATGGCCTCGATCCTGCAGTCAAACAAAAAGCCGACCGGTTACTGCAATTGTCTGCCATGACCCTGCCGCATGGCATGGTGCGGGTGCTGCTGGCAGAGCAGATGTATCGCGCCTGGTCGCTGCTGAACAATCATCCCTATCATCGAGAATAAGCATCCATGAGCGCCAAACTCTATCTGGCGTCGGCCAGCCCGCGCCGACGCGAGTTGCTGACGCAACTCGGCATTATCATCGAGGTATTGCGGGCGGATATCGACGAAACGCCGCAAGCCGGTGAAGCCGCTCAGGCCTACACCGAGCGCCTGGCCAAAGAGAAGGCCGAAGCGGGTTGGGCCAAGGTGCAGCAGTTTGGCTTGCCGCCACGCCCCTTGCTGGCGGCAGATACCACCGTAGTGCTGAATGGCGAAATCATCGGCAAGCCGGATTCCGCCGGACATGCGCGGGAAATCCTCAGGCAATTGTCCGGCCGCGAGCATCAGGTGCTGACTTCGATTGCCGTGAAGCTGGGCGACGATTGCCGCGTGGTGACTTCGGTCAGCAGCGTGTGTTTCCGCACCTTGCTGGATGAGGAAATCGAGCATTACGTGATTTCCGGCGAGCCGATGGACAAGGCCGGGGCGTATGGCATTCAGGGCGTGGCGGCAATGTTTGTCCGCGAAATTCATGGGAGTTATACCGGCATCGTCGGGCTGCCGCTGGCAGAAACCGTGGAGCTGCTGCGTCAATTCGGCATCGAGGTAATGGGCGCATGAGAGAAAATATCCTGATCAACGTCACGCCGCAGGAAACCCGAGTGGCTGTGATGAGTGAAGGGGTGGTGCAGGAGATCCACCTAGAGCGCGAGGCGCAGCGCGGGCTGGTTGGCAATATCTATCTGGGGCAGGTGCGCCGGGTGTTGCCGGGCATGCAATCGGCGTTCATCGAAATTGGCCTGGAGCGCGCGGCATTTCTGCATATTGCCGACGTGATCGAGCAGCGGCAGGCGCCGGGTAGCACGCATCGCATCGAGCAGCTGTTGTTCGAAGGACAGTCGGTGCTGGTGCAGGTGATCAAGGATCCGATCGGCACCAAGGGCGCACGCCTGTCGACCCAGATCAGCATTGCTGGCCGTTATCTGGTGCATTTGCCGCAGGAAGACCATATCGGCATTTCGCAGCGCATTGCCGACGAAGAAGAACGCGAACACCTGCGCCAGCAGCTGGAAGCCTTGTTGCCGCCGGATACGCCGCATGGCTACATTCTGCGTACCAGCGCCGAAGGTGCCACCGATCAGGAGCTGGCTGCCGATATCGATTATCTGCGGCGGCTGTGGGAAGACATCCGCGCCAAGGCGCAAACCCTGCCGGCGCAATCCCTGCTGTATCAGGATTTGTCGCTGCCGATGCGGGTGTTGCGTGATTTCGTCAACGAAGAAACCGACCGCATCATTATCGACTCGCGCGACACCTTCCAGAAAATGAGCGACTTTGCGCATAGCTACGTGACGCGTGCTGTGGCGCAGGTGCAGCATTACACCGGCGACCGGCCGCTGTTCGAGCTGTATGGCGTAGAGGCGGAAATCGAGCGTGCGCTGTCGCGGCGGGTGAACCTGAAGTTTGGCGGTTATCTGATCATCGACCAGACCGAGGCACTGACGACGGTGGACGTCAACACCGGTGGCTTTGTCGGCAATCGCAGCTTCGACGAAACCATTTTCAAAACCAATCTGGAAGCCACGCAGGTGATTGCGCGGCAACTGCGCTTGCGTAATCTGGGAGGCATCATCATTGTCGATTTCATCGACATGGACCTGGAGGAGCATCAGCAGGCGGTGTTGTCAGAGCTGCAGAAAGCGCTCGCCAAGGACCGCACCAAAAACACTGTCAGCGGCTTTACCAGCCTTGGTCTGGTGGAGATCACCCGCAAGCGTACCCGTGAGAGCCTGGCGCATGTGCTGTGCGAGCCGTGTCCGGTGTGCCAGGGGCGTGGTGAAATCAAGACCGCGCAAACCGTGTGTTTTGAAATCCTGCGCGAAATCCTGCGTGAGGCGCGCCAGTACAACGCCAAGGAATACCGTATTCTCGCCGCGCAATCGGTGATCGATATGTTCCTCGATGAGGAATCGCAAAGCCTGGCGCAATTGGCCGATTTTATCGGCAAGCCGATTTCGCTGCAGGTGGAAACGGTGTACAGCCAGGAGCAGTTCGACGTAGTGCTGGTGTAGTCCAGCATTATTCGCACAGGGCTGCAGGCCGCTCTGGCATTGGCTTGCAGGCATGGCTGCAGCCCAATGCCGGTGCGCTTTGCAGTCAGCCCTGAATTATTCTTCCGCAGTGCGGTTGACCCGCGAGCTACCGCCCTGACTGACACGGTAGGCTTTGGGCGACATGCCTTTCCAGCGCTTGAAAGCCTGGGTAAAGCTGGACGATTCGGTATAGCCAAGCCGCCCGGCAATTTCTTCTACGGTTAGCCCGTCTCGCAATAATTGTTCCGCCAGCGTTTCGCGAATTTCGTCCGAGAGGGCGCGAAATGAGGTGCCTTCCTTGTCCAGATGCCGGCGCAGCGAGCGCGAGGTCATGTGGAATTCCGTGGCAATGGTTTCCATATCCGGCAATTCAATCGGCATCTGCAGCATGCGATCACGAATACGCCCGGCCAGCCCCTGGCGTGCGCGGCGCCGTTGCAGCAGCTCGCGGCACATGGTTTCGCACATGTGTTTGGTATGTTCATTGGCCTGCGGTAGCGGAAAGTCCAGCAGGCTGGCGTCAAAAGCCACGCAGTTTTGGGCCTGATCAAACAGCGGCATTTGTCCGAACAACGCAAGCATCGCATCGGCGTAGGCAGGCCGGGGCATGCGCAGATGAATGTATTTGGCTGGCACCGTCATGCCCAGTGCCTCGACAAACAGATTGCGCACCCCGACCAGATCGCGCTCCAGCAACAAGGTGCGCACCGCTTCGGGAATAGTGCTGTCGTCGATCGACAGCAGGGCATCGCCATTTTTTTCGTGTACCGAATAGTGGGCAAAGGTAAAGGTCAGGTGCACGTAACGCAGCGCAATGTCGATGGCGCTGCGCACCGTTGGGCTGCTGGCCAGCGCAAAGCCCCAGATGCCATAGGTTGTCAGGTGATAACGCTGGCCGGCTTCCATCCCCAGGCCGGGGATGTGCCTGCCACATGCCTGCAGGTTGTGGATCATGCGCATTTCCTGGCTGGCTTCAATTTCTGCCGCGCTATCGTGCAGCATGGCTGGATTGATGTCCGTACCTTCAAGCAGTAGTGCCAGCGGAATGCCGTGATCGGTGCCGAGCCGGCAGAGAATCTGCGCGCTGTTGATGCTGCGTCGATATTGTGGGGTGGGGATGGGCATGGGGCACCTGCGACAAGTTGTCCGGAATTATAAATTATGTTTCCGTTCTTAGCCTCGCTTAGATTAATGATTCTGGTTATGCTCTTGTCAATAAAAATGCTGCCAGATCAATGGGCAGACGCAGGTTGTGATAAACGACAGGGTATGGGTCGTGCTTTACTGCGCTGGGCCTTTTGCGGGCAGCATGGCGATTCGGCCGGTGTGGCCGATATGCATGTTTTGCCCTGCCGCCACTGGCGGCCGGGTGGCGTCGAACAAATCGTGTTCGTCACATTCAAGCTCGACAGGGTTGTGTCTTGCTCTTCGGAAATGTAATCAATGGCTCGTGATATTCCTCTGGCACCTGTGGTCACCACCGTCGGTGCGCCAACTGCCTTGTGGCAACGCTTGCTGGCCGGTTTTTTCCGGCTGCTGTTGCTGCTGCTGTTCAAAACACTGGTGCGGCCGCCGTTTCCGCTGCTGTGGCAACGCTGGATTGGCCGACTGATGTCAAGCATCACGCTCTCCGAGAGCGGGCTGGATGTTGGCCGCATGTCTGATGTGCCCTGTGGTGGCGAGGTGATTCGTTCTCCGCTGGGTGAGGTGGACGGGGCGGTGCTGTATTTGCATGGCGGCGCTTTCTGTATGGGCTCGCCGCTGTCGCATCGGTCCATCACTACCTATCTGGCCAGCCGTAGTCGTTCCGAGGTGTGGGTGCCGGATTATCGTCTCGCGCCGGAGCATCCGGCTCCCGCTGCGCTGGAAGACGCAGTCAGTTGTTATCGCCGCATGTTGATGGCGGGTTTCAGCGCTGATCAAATCGTGATTGCCGGCGATTCTGCTGGTGCTGGTCTGGCCCTGTCCACGGTGCTCAAGCTGCGCGAGCTGGATCTGCCTTTGCCGGGGGGGATTGTGTTGCTGTCGCCATTTGTCGATCTGGCGCTAAGTGGCCTGAGCAGTTTCACTCACCAGTCTATCGATCCGATGTTGAGTCGTGCCTGGCTGCGGCAGGGGGCATTGATGTATGCCGGCCACCGGCAGCGGCAGAATCCGCTGTGTTCGCCGTTGTATGGCGAATTTGGCGGGTTGCCGCCGATACTGATCCAGGTTGGCTCGGACGAATTGCTGCTGGACGACGCACAGCGCTTGGCGCATCGGGCTGCAGTGCATGGCGCCAGAGTGCGGCTGACCATGTTTTCCGGTATGTGGCATGTCTTCCAGCTGCTGGTCGGTTGGATCAGACCGGCCGATCAGGCGATGCAGCAAGTGGTGCAGTTTATCGGCGAGTGCCGCCACGTGCCGATTACAGTGCCAGACTCAGGCAGAGTGGCATCGTCAGCATCGCTGCAAGCGTGGTCGCTGTAACGAGTGCCGCAGCCAGCTGGCCATCTCCACCCATGCGCACCGCAAGGATATAGGAGGAGGTGGCGGCCGGCAGCGTGGCCATCACCATCACCGCATGGCGTTGCACTTCGCCCAGTGGCAGCAGGCTTGCCAGCAGTGCTGCCACGGCAGGCACCAATAGCAGTTTGACGCTGCTCCAGTAAATAATCAGCCCCGGTTGTCGCTGCCACTCGGTAAAACGCAGCCCGGCACCTACCGTCATCAAACCCAAAGGCAGAGCTGCATCCGCCAGCGGCCCCAGTGCATGCATCAGCCACTGTGGCGGTTGAAAGCCCAGCAGACTGCTGCTCACACCGACAATAATGCCGAGAATCAGCGGATTGCTTGCCAGTTCGCGCCACATGCTCTGCTGGCTGTGTCTGGCCAGCATCGAAACCGATACGACGTTCACCAGTGGAATCATCAGCCCGAACAGCAGTGCAATCGCGGCAATCCCCGCCTGCCCGTCGATACTGCCGATGACGGCAAAGCCGACATAAGAATTAAAGCGAAACGCACATTGAATGCCCGATGCAAACGAGGCGTGCTGCAGGCGGAACAGGTAGCGCGCCAGATAGCCCAGCGCAATGCCGGCGGTGGTGAAACCAATGCCGGCCAGTAGCATTGGCAGACTGGCCTGGATGTCGATCTCGCGCCCCGCCAGCGCGCGGAACAGCAATGGCGGAAACAGCACGAAATAGATGAACTTTTCCAGGCCCAGCCAGAATTCGCCGCTAAAATAGTCAAGCCGCCGCAACAGGTATCCGAACAGGATCAGTGCAAAGTCTGGCAGCAAAATAAGAGTAATGGCCATAATGCATGCTATATCAGTTTCGGGATGAACCCTATGAGTGACTATCAGGCCGTATTTTCCTTGCCCTGCACCCGCTTGGGAATCCGGGTAGATGCTGATGCCTTGCTGGCGCTGGACTTTTTACCTGTGGACACGCCGGCACATCCGCCGGTAACGGAAATGGCACAACGCGTCTGGGAGGAGCTGGCGGCCTATCTGGCCGATCCTGGCCATGTTTTTCGCCTGCAGCTAAAGCCGGGTGGAACACCCTATCAGCAGCGTGTCTGGACGCAAATTGCTGCCATTCCTGCCGGTGCCACCAAAACTTATGGCGACCTGGCCGAGGCATTACAATCCGCCCCCCGTGCAGTTGGCAACGCCTGTGGCGCCAATCCGATTCCGCTGGTGGTGCCATGTCACCGGGTGGTGGGCAAAGTCGGCCTGGGAGGCTTCAATCGCCAGCAAACCAATCTGACGCTGGACATCAAGCGCTGGTTGCTACGCCATGAAGGTTATCGATTCTGAGCTGGACGTCTTCTGCGACAGCCTGTTGCTGGAAGACGGCCTTGCTGCCAATACCCTCGAATCCTATCGTCGAGACCTGTTGCAATTCGGTGTGTGGCTGCATCAAGAGCGTGATCAGCAGTCTTTGCTGAGCGCCAGTGCTGCGGATTTGACGGCTTTCCTTGCGCACCGGTTTCGCCAGCATGCCAAGGCATCGTCTGCCGCGCGTTTTTTGTCTGCAGCCAAGCGCTTTTATCGCTACCACGTGTTGCAGGGCACACTGCGGGCTGATCCTTCCGCGCTGGTCGACGCGCCGAAACTGATTCGCCCCTTGCCGGTGAGCCTGTCTGAACTTGCTGTCGAAAATCTGCTGCAGGCGCCGGATGTGGACGATACGCTGGGCCTGCGCGACCGGGCCATGCTGGAGGTGTTATATGCCACCGGGCTGCGGGTGTCCGAGCTGGTGGGGCTGACGCTGGATCAGCTGCGGCTGGATATGGGTGTGGTGCAGATCATCGGCAAGGGCAGCAAAGAGCGTATTGTGCCGCTGGGGGAAGAGGCCCTGCACTGGTTGCAGGCCTATCTGCTGAGCGCGCGCAGCCTGTTGTTGGCTGCGCAGCCTGTAGCTGCCGTGTTTCTGACGCAGCGCGGCGAGGGCATGACGCGCCAGGCCTTCTGGTATCTGATCAAGCGTTATGCGCTGCAGGCAGGCATTCCGCAGGAGCATATCTCACCGCATACCTTGCGGCACGCCTTTGCCACCCATTTGCTCAATCATGGCGCCGATTTGCGTGTGGTGCAGCTGTTGCTGGGGCATGCTGATATTTCGACAACGCAGATCTACACGCATGTCGCACGCGAGCGGCTGAAGCAGTTACATCGACAACATCATCCGCGCGGATAAACAAAAAAGCGGCGCAAGCGCCTAATGCCTGTCAGTTAAGCCGCTGACTAGCATTTTTTCCGAGGATACTTGCTCGGACGGGGTTTGACGACTCTGGGAAAGGTGCGATCTTCGCGTCGGGGAGGCAGGACGAA
>JAUPTR010000328.1 GCA_030917985.1 Pseudomonadota bacterium
CGCGGGATGGAGCAGTCTGGCAGCTCGTCGGGCTCATAACCCGAAGGTCGCAGGTTCAAATCCTGCTCCCGCAACCAAAGACACAGCAGAAGTTTGTCGGCTTCGCTGCATGGCACAATACGACACATCTGGCGCGGGATGGAGCAGTCTGGCAGCTCGTCGGGCTCATAACCCGAAGGTCGTAGGTTCAAATCCTACTCCCGCAACCAATCAGCTAAGGCTTTCATACATTCGTATGTCAGCCTTTTTGCTTTTCTGGGCCGCCATATGCACCGCTTTCCCCCATTCAAGTCAAGCCAAACACACCGAAAAAGGCCTGCAAGGCAATGCCAGCGCAGCCTTCAGGCCGGCGCACAGGTCGTTAGGCCTGGCACCACTGTTGCCAGGCACGACGCAAGGTGGCTTCAAAATCGCGGGCAAAGGCCGGGTAATCCATCAATGGCGATGCCTGCAGCCGTTCGCGCAGGCCCAGCCGGATCTGGCTCAGTTGCGGCAGATGGGCTGCCCAGAAACAGGCGCGCTCGATATATTGCTCACGGCTGCCAGCGGCAAAGTCTTCCAGTTCCAGCGCAGCCAGCAGGCTGAGGCCAGAGCGGCTGGTGCTGCGCTCGCCGGCCAGCGTGATTGCCGGCACGCCCATCCACAGGCCGTGCATGGCGGTGGTCAGGCCGGTAAACGGAAACGTGTCCAGCGCAATATCAACGTGATAATGCAGTTGCAGAAAATGGCTGAAGCTGAGCTTGGTAAACAGCATCAGGCGCTCTGCCGCAATGCCGCGTTCTCCCAGATACTGCTGCACATGCGTGATTGACTCGCGGGCATGCACAATCATTGCCAGGCGCGCAGTGGGCAGGCGGTTGAGCAACTCGGCCCAGGTATCGAGCACCAGACTGTCAACCTTGTTGAAATCATTAAACGAGCCGAAGGTGACATAGCCCTTTTCCAGTGCCGGCAGCGGTTTGATCGGCAATTTGTGCATATCCGGCAGGGGCTGGTAAACACGATAGCCATTCAGCAGCAGCGGTGTTTCCACCGCAAAAGGCCCGGATTCGGCTGGCGGCAGGTAATGCCTGTCGAGCAGAATGTAGTCGACCTCGCGCAAACCGGTGGTGGCCGGATAACCCAGCCAGGTCATCTGCAGGGGCGCGGGGCGCCAGGCAAACACCGGCAGGCGATTGTGCGAGGTGTGCACACTCAGATCGATCAGGATATCGATCCGGTCTTCGTGAATCTGCTGCGCCAGTGCGGCATCGCTGAGCAGTGCGACATCGCGCCAGCCATTGGCCATTGACTCAAGGCGGACGGTGACTTCATCCCGATAGCTGTGATTGTAATAACAGAACACCTCGCATTGCCGGCGATCCATTTCGCGCAGCAGTGGCTCGAAAAATGTGCTAACCGGATGCTGCTTGAAATCGCCTGAAACAAAACCGATGCGCAAACACCGTGTAGTGTCGCGGCTGTTGTCCCAATCGCTGAATGGCTTTGCCCTGGCTGCTGCCAGCTGGCCAAAGCGCCGATGTTCGGCCAGCCATTCGTCGGCTGTCAGCTGGTTGGTGTAGGTGGCGCGGAACAGGTAATTGCTGAACACCTCCGGATTGTCCGGCTCCGCCTGTGCTGCCTGACGCATGAAATCAAGCGCCTGCCGGTGCTGCCCCAGGCGCAGCAGCGATACCCCCAGCAGACTGTAGAGTTCGGCATTGTTGTGGGTGCCTGCGGCCAGCAAATCCTGCAACAGCGTGATTGCCTGCTCCACATGGCCGTTTTCGCAATACAAATGCGCCAGGGCGATACGCGCATCAACATAATCGGGGTCCAGCTGCAGCGCGCTGAGATAGGATTGCCGAGCCAGATCGCGCTGATCCAGGCAAAACTGCGCAATCTTGCCCAGCTGATAATGCGACTCTCTGGGCATGAAGCCACGTGTGATGCATTGCTGTAACAGCTGCATGGCCTCATCGGCCTGATTGGCGTTCGATTTCAGGATCAGCGCCAGTCGGTAGCAATAATAGGGCTCATCCGGCTGGCTGCGGATCAGCACGCGCAAACAGGCTTGCGCCAGATCAAAACGTTGCAGCGTCTCGGCCACAGCCAGCAGTGCGCGGGCGCTATCTGCCGCGGGCTGCAGTGCAAATGCCTGCTGACATGGCGCCAGCGCTTCAGTGGATTTGCCCATGGCGTGCAACACCTCGCCCAGCAGGCGCAGTGCCAGGGGGTTACGCGGATTCAGCCGCAGCAACGGGTGCAGTGCCTGTTGTGCGGTATCCAGTTGCCCTTGCTGCATCATTTTCTGCACCGCATTAACGTCTGCGACACGTGCCGCCATTTTGCCCGGTTTGGCCATCTTGAACTGCGTCTCCCGCCTGCATTCCGCCTCTGGCGCAGCGTTGCCAGCGGCTGTTTCGAATGTTACCGAGCTTAACAGAAAGCCCGGCCCATGCGCAGGCGCGGCAGCACGCTGGCATATACAGGCAATCGCAGACACTTACCGCTACCTGCCTGCGAGCCAATACCCATGCGCCTTGCAGGCCGGGCTGCGGGCCGCGCCAGGATTGCCTTCCAGGTCATGGCACTTTTGTTATCATGGCAGCCCGTTCATGCCGCATTTGTCCCGATGCCCACCCGCAACCCGATTGCCGATCCGCCCTATCTGCCGCCGCCACCCAACCCGGACTGGCTGCTGGCGGAGGACGAAGCCATGTTGCTGGTCCACAAGCCGGCCGGCTTGTTGTCGGTGCCGGGGCGGGGTATCGGCAAGGATGATTGCGTGATCAGCCGGGTGCAGGCGCAGTTTGCCGAGGCGCAGATTGTGCACCGGCTGGATCTGGCCACCTCCGGACTGTTGTTGCTGGCGCGGGGTGAGGCGATGCAGCGGCGTTTTTCGCAGTTGTTCCGCGAGCGTATGGTGCACAAAACCTATATCGCCGTTGTCGCCGGGCAGGTGATGCAGGCCGAGGGCGAGATCGACTTGCCGCTGATCACCGACTGGCCGAACCGCCCGCTGCAAAAGGTGGATTTCGACATCGGCAAACCATCGCTGACTCGTTATCGCAGCCTCGGTTACGACGCCGCCAGCGATAGCACACGGCTGCTGCTGGAGCCGGTGACCGGCCGCTCGCACCAGTTGCGCGTGCATCTGGCGGCCATC
>JAUPTR010000329.1 GCA_030917985.1 Pseudomonadota bacterium
AAGCAGCGCAACTGGTGTTGCAAGCCGGACAAATGGGCAAACATGGCGAAATCTTCGTGCTCGACATGGGCAAGCCGGTAAAAATCGTTGAACTGGCACGCGAAATGATTCGTCTGTCGGGCTTCACCGAAGAACAGATTCCAATTCAGATCACCGGTCTGCGGCCAGGTGAAAAACTTTATGAAGAACTGCTGGCCGACAGCGAACAAACCCAGCCTACGCCACATCCGAAGCTGCGCATCGCGCGCTCGCTAACCAAGGTAGACGAACAATGGCTGCCACTGGTGGCGCAATGGTTGCGCCAGGAGCGCCGCCCCTCGGCGAACGAAGTCAAATCGTCGCTACAGGCACTGATCGCTGAATACAAACCAGCCAAGCATGACAGCAGGCAAGCCGACTGAGGTTGCACAATCCCGGGGCAAGCCATAGAATGGCAGCCTTCGCGGGCGTCGTATAATGGTAATACCCTAGCTTCCCAAGCTAGAGCCGTGGGTTCGATTCCCATCGCCCGCTCCAGACTCAAGGCATTTGCCTGGCGCAATCAAAAGCCCCGTTACAGACGGGGCTTTTTGCTGTCTGCAGCAGAATGACAGCGACAAAAAAGCCGGCATCGTTGATGCCGGCTTTTTTCAGTTGCAGTATGACGTGCTTATGCCAGCCTGCCGTGACACTGCTTGTATTTCTTGCCGGAACCACACGGGCATGGGTCATTACGCCCAATGCGCTGGTCCGCGTAAGGGTTGGTTGCTGCCTGCGGCTGGGTTGCGGCTGCGGCAATTTCTTCCGGCGAAGCATCGGAGTCGATCGGCGCATTAAACTCGGCATGCTGATAATTGACGTTTTCCGGTGCATGCTGTGCTTCCACTGCGTCGATATCTTCCTGGCCACGGATCTGCACAGTCAGGACAATCTTTGTCACGTCATATTTGATGCGTTCCAGCATGGCTGCAAACAGGTCGAAAGCTTCACGCTTGTATTCCTGTTTCGGGTTTTTCTGTGCATAGCCGCGCAGATGAATCCCCTGACGCAAATGGTCGAGCGACGCCAAATGTTCGCGCCATTGATGATCCAGATTCTGCAGCATCACCGCACGTTCGAACTGGTGCATGTTTTCTGCGCCCACCAATTCGACCTTGGCGTCATAAATTTTCTTGGCCTCATCACAAATGCGCTGCAACAAAGCATCCGGGTCGAGATTGTTATCGGCCGCCAGCCATTCCTGCAATGGCAACTCCAGCAGGAATTCAGCCGCCAGCGCCTTCTCCAGCCCGGCCACATCCCACTGCTCCTCAATACTCTGCGGAGGAATGTAGATTTCAAACTGGGTCTGCAACACACCTTCACGCATCGCCTGAATGGTTTCGGAAATATCCTCGGCCTCCAGCAATTCGTTACGCTGAGCGTAGATCACCTTGCGCTGGTCATTTGCCACATCATCGTATTCCAGCAATTGTTTGCGGATGTCGAAGTTGCGGCCTTCCACCTTGCGCTGTGCGTTTTCGATGGCACGGGTTACCCAGGTGTGCTCGATGGCTTCACCTTCCGGCATTTTCAGGCGATCCATGATTGCGGCAACGCGGTCACCGGCAAAAATGCGCAGCAACGGGTCTTCCAGCGACAGGTAGAAGCGGCTGGAACCCGCATCACCCTGACGGCCGGAACGGCCACGCAGCTGGTTGTCAATACGCCGCGATTCGTGGCGCTCGGTACCAATGATGTGCAGGCCACCTGCCGCCAGCACCTGATCGTGCAATTGTTGCCATTCGCCCTGAAGCTGCGCGATACGCGCCTGCTTTTCGGCATCCGTCAGCTTCTCGTCCAGCTCGGTGAAAGCAACCTGCTTTTCCAGATTGCCCCCCAGAACGATATCGGTACCACGGCCCGCCATATTGGTTGCCAGCGTGATCTGCCCCGGACGGCCGGCTTCGGCAACGATCTGTGCTTCACGTTCATGCTGCTTGGCGTTCAGCACCTGATGCGGCAGGTTTTCCTTCTTCAGCAAAGCCGACAGGTATTCCGAGGTTTCGATCGAGGTGGTGCCTACCAGCACCGGCTGGCCGCGCTTGTGGCAATCGCGGATGTCATTGATGACGGCAGCGAATTTCTCGGTGGACGAACGGTAAACCTGATCCAGTGCATCCTTACGGGCGACCGGGCGATGCGTCGGGATCACCACGGTCTCCAGGCCATAAATCTGCTGGAATTCGTAAGCTTCGGTATCGGCAGTACCGGTCATGCCCGCCAGTTTGGCGTACATGCGGAAATAGTTCTGGAAGGTGATCGACGCCAGCGTCTGGCTTTCTTTCTGGATCGATACACCCTCTTTGGCTTCCACAGCCTGATGCAAGCCATCCGACCAGCGGCGGCCCGGCATCATGCGGCCAGTGAATTCATCAACGATAACGATTTCGCCATCCTGCACCACATAGTGCTGATCCTTGTGGAACAGCGAATGTGCACGCAGCGAGGCATACAGGTGATGCATCAGCGAAATGTTGACCGCCGAATACAGCGTGTCACCCTCTGCCAGCAGGCCGGCCTGCACCAGCAGCTTCTCGGCGTTTTCGTGGCCTTGCTCGGACAGCATCACCTGATGCGCCTTTTCATCGACCCAGTAATCACCTTCGCCTTCTTCGGTTTCCTGACGCGTCAGTTTCGGTGCGACCGCATTCATCTGGTAATACAGATCGGTATTGTCGTCGGCCTGGCCGGAAATGATCAGCGGCGTACGCGCTTCGTCGATCAGGATCGAATCCACCTCATCGACCACGGCAAATGTCAGCTCGCGCTGCACCCGCTCGCCCGGCGTGTAGACCATATTGTCGCGCAGGTAGTCGAAGCCGAATTCGTTGTTGGTGCCGTAAGTGATGTCGGCAGCGTAGGCCGCCTGCTTGTCCTCTTTGGGCATGTTGGGCAGGTTGATGCCTACGCTCAAGCCCAACCAGTTGTACAAGCGGCTCATCCACTGCGCGTCGCGGCTGGCCAAGTAGTCGTTCACCGTGACCACATGTACCCCTTGCCCCGCCAGCGCGTTGAGGTACACCGGCAACGTGGCGGTCAAGGTCTTGCCCTCGCCCGT
>JAUPTR010000330.1 GCA_030917985.1 Pseudomonadota bacterium
CGGTGGCGGCGGGGCGTTTGACTATACCGGCTTGTTATTGCTGGCCGGGGTATCACTGCTGGCGTGGCGTTGCCGGTAACTGGCCAGCGCCAGCAGGCTGCCACAGGCAAAGCCGAAAACATGCGCCTGTGGCACCACCGGTATGGCCAGCCAGTGGTGCTGGGGCTGATACACATCCAGCAGCACCTTGGCTGCGCCGGCCAGCCATAGCCAGTGCGCCAGATGTGGCCGGGCGGCACCCGGCAGGCGCACCAGCAGCAGCCAGGCAAACAAGCCGTGCAGCGCGCCAGACAAGCCGACATACCAGCCCACACGCCCTTCCAGCCACAAACCCAGATCCACGCCGAGCATGCTCAGCAGCAACACCGGCCAGGCCTGCGGCAATTGCCCCCGGCGCCATGCCAGTGCCAGCAGCAGCAGCAAGGCCAGCAGATTGGCTGCCAGGTGCCGGTTGCCCAGATGTAATAGATGGCCGCTCAGGGCTTGCCACCATGGCTGTTGCAGCGCCGTTTGCGGATAAAACATCAGCAGGCTGCGATCAACCGGCATGACGGCCAGCAGCACAGTGCTGCCGGCCAGCAGCAACCACGCCAGCAGTGCCAGCTTATGGCTGCGACTCATGCGGCTGTTGCGACAGTTGTTCCAGCAACTGCACGGCGTCGTCCGGATTGTCGCTGGCGGCCGGCATGACCTGGATTTCACTCACAGCGGCCGTGGCAGCTGCCGGCTTGTGTGCCGATACCAGCTGCGGAAACGCCAGCACAATGCCGATCATGGCAATCTGGATCAGCACAAACGGCACTGCTCCCCAGTAAATATCGCGGCTTTTGACCTCCGGCGGCGCCACGCTGCGCAGATAAAACAGCGCAAAACCAAACGGCGGGTGCATGAACGAAGTCTGCATGTTCAGCCCCAGCAACACGCCGAACCACACCAGATCGATACCCAGCTTGTGTGCCACCGGCGCCAGCAGCGGCACCAGAATGAAACTGATCTCGAAGAAATCGAGAAAAAACGCCAGCACGAACACCAGCAGATTCACCGCAAGCAAAAAGCCGATCACTCCGCCCGGCAGCGCCGTCAGCCACGACTCCACCCACTGGTCGCCGTTGACGCCGAGAAAGGCGATGCGGAACACGCGGGCGCCGATCAGGATGAACATCACAAAAGTGGTGAGTTTGAGCGTGCTGTCCATCGCCTGGCGCAGCAGCGAGAGTTTCAGCCGGCCCCTGAGCATGGCCAGCAGCAGCGCCCCCACCGCACCCATTGCACCGGCTTCAGTGGGGGTGGCAATGCCTTCCAGCACCCACTGGCCATCCTTGTAATGCGGCACAAAGGCAATCGTGCCCAGCACCAGAAAAATCAGCAGCAGTGGTGGCAACAGCGAAACCAGCACCTGCCGGGCCAGCTTGCCGCCCGTCAGCGTGCGTGCCTCTGGCGGCAGTGCCGGCACGCTGTCTGGCCGCAGCAGCGACAGGCCGAACACATACAGGCCATACAGCCCGGTGAGCAACAGCCCCGGCAGCAGCGCGCCCGCGTACATATCGCCAACCGAAGTACCCAACTGATCCGCCAGCACAATCAGCACAATCGATGGCGGAATGATCTGCGCCAGCGTGCCGGAGGCCGCAATCACCCCACTGGCCACACGTTTGTCGTAGCCGTTGCGCAGCATCACCGGCAGCGAAATCAGCCCCATCGAAATCACCGACGCCGCGACCACCCCGGTGGTGGCCGCCAGCAGCGCGCCGACAAAAATCACCGCATAGGCAATGCCGCCACGCACCCGGCCAAACAGTTGGCCGATGGTCTGCAGCATGTCCTCGGCCATGCCCGAGCGTTCCAGGATCAGGCCCATGAAAGTGAAAAACGGCACCGCCAGCAGCGTGTCGTTTTTCATGATGTCGTACACCTGGCGTGGCAGCGCCTGCAACAGCGCCGGCGACAACAGGCCGTATTCAATGCCGATCCAGCCAAACAGCAGGCCAACGGCAGACAGCGCAAAGGCAACCGGGTAGCCGATCAGCAAAAACAGGATCAGGCTGCCGAACATCAGCGGGGCGAGATATTCCTGCATCAGCGTGGCTCCGGCGTTTCGGCGGCTAGCTCGACCGGTAGCCCGCATAGCAGTGCAACACGTTTGATCAGCTCGGATAGTCCCTGCAATGCCAGCAGGCCAAAGCCCAGCGGAATCAGCGCAAACACCGGCCAGCGGATCAGGCCGCCGGGATCGGACGAATATTCCTGTGACTGCCACGACTCAACAAAAATCGGCCAACCGTAATAGAGCATGATGCCCACCATCGGTGCCAGAAACAGCAGGCAGCCAATGATGTCGATCCAGGCACGCGCCTTGGGTGATAGCCGGCTACTGACGATATCAATGCGGATATGTTCGTTGCGCAGCAAGGTATAGCCGGCACCCAGCAGAAATACCGCGGAAAACAGATACCACTGGATTTCCAGCCAGGCGTTGGAACTGGAATCGAACAGCTTGCGCATGACGGCATTGCCGGCACTGATCAGCACCACCAGCAAGATCAGCCAGCTGCTGAAGCGGCCAATGGCCAATTTGCAGCGGTCAATGCCACGGGATAAGGAGAGAAGAGCATTCATCTTGAATTGCACGGTTAGAATAAAGATGGCGAATGATAGAGTAATTGTGATTCTGCCAACAAAAAA
>JAUPTR010000331.1 GCA_030917985.1 Pseudomonadota bacterium
CTTGCTGGGCGCGGGTGATGGCTGGCAATACGCCTGCGTCTGCCTGTTGTCCGGGCTGGCGCTGGGTGCCGATCTGGCCTTGCCGCCGGCGCTGCTGGCAGATGTGATCCCGCCGCAGCAGCGTGGTGCCACCGGCAGCTATTTCGGCTACTGGAGCCTGCTGGCGAAGCTGTCGCTGGCACTGGCGGCCGGGCTGGCGCTGCCCTTGCTGGCGCTGCTGGATTATCAGCCCGGCGGCAGCAGCGGGCTGGCGGCCTTGTCTTGGGTGTACGCGCTGTTGCCGTGCGGGCTGAAATGCCTGGCGGCCGCGTTGTTGCTGGCATCCCGCCGGCAATTGCAGATCAGGGAGGAAGCATGATGTGGCGACTGTGGGTGGTATGGCTGGGGGTGTTGCTGTCCGGCTGCGCTGGCGTTGAAGTCAGTCATTATGCGGCGCAGCAGCCGGCGTTGCAGCTGGAGCAATACTTCAACGGCCGGGTCGAAGCCTGGGGCATGTTCCAGAAACGTAACGGCGAGGTGGTGAAGCGGTTTCAGGTGCAGATCGATGCCAGTTGGCAGGGCGAGCGCGGCATCCTCGATGAATCCTTCGTTTACAGCGATGGCAGCAAGCAGCGCCGGGTGTGGCAGCTCACGCGGGTGGCTCAAGGGCGATATGTCGGCCGTGCCGATGATGTCGAAGGCGATGCGGTAGGCGAAGTCAGCGGCAACGCTCTGCGCTGGCGTTATGTGCTGCGGTTGCCGGTGGATGGCGTGGAATACCGGGTCGATTTCGACGACTGGATGTACCTGATCGACCGCGAAACCATGGTCAACCGCTCGGTGATGAGCAAGTTTGGCGTTGAACTGGGGCAGGTAACGCTGTTTTTCCGCAGGCGGCCGGCATGAGCATGAATCGCCCGATCAGCTCCTGGCAAGGCCGCCGCGTGTGGCTGGTGGGCGCCTCGTCCGGCATCGGTGCCGCCTGCGCGCAATTGCTGGCGCAACAGGGTGCACGGGTCGCCGTATCGGCGCGGCGCGCAGAGGCGTTGGCGCAACTCGGCCTGCCGGACGGCAGCCTGATGTTGCCGATGGATGCGCTGCGTGCCGAACAATGGCAACAGTCGCTGGGCCGGGTAGTTGCTGCCTGGGGCGGGATTGATCTGGTGCTGATCTGCCATGCCGATTACCAGCCGACCCGCGCCTGGGAGCTGCAGCGCGAGGTCGCTCAACGCATGGTCGATATCAATCTTGGCAGTGTTTACACGGGGCTGGCCACGGTGCTGCCACAATTGCTGGCGCAGCAGTGCGGCGGCATTGGCATGATTGCCAGCGTGGCCGGCTATTTTGGCATGCCGAATGCGCTGACCTACGCACCGATGAAAGCCGCGCTGATCAATCTTGCGGAAAACCTGTATCTGGATCTGGCGCCACGCGGGCTGGGGGTCTATCTGATCTGCCCCGGTTTTGTCGATACCCGCCTCACCCGCAGCAACCCTTTTTCCATGCCGGCGCTGCAGACGCCCGCGCAGGCGGCGCAGGCCATTCTGCATGGCCTGCAGTGCGGCAAGTTTGAGATTCATTTCCCCAAACGTTTTACCTGGCTGATGCAGTTGCTCCGCCTGCTGCCGTTTTCCTGGCGTAGCTATCTGCTGCAGAGGAGGGTCAATCATGCATGAGCACAGCCTGCAGCCGCTTCTGGGCTGGTATGCCCGGCTGACACCCGCATCACTGGCAGAGATCGACAATTTTTATGCCGCTGATGCGCATTTTCGGGATCCGTTTAACGATGTGTGCGGTGTGGCGTCAATCCGGGCGATTTTTGAGCACATGTTTACCGTGACCCAGGCGCCGCGTTTTGTTTTTGTCGAACAGTTGCAGCAGGGAAATCAGGCGTTTGTTACCTGGCGTTTCGATTGTGTGATTAAGCGGCGTTTGTGGCAGATCGAAGGCAGTACCTATCTGGTTTTTGGCGTCGATGGCCGGGTGGTGGAGCATCGTGATTACTGGGATGCAGCGGAGCAGCTTTACGAAAAGCTGCCGCTGATTGGCGGTGTCTTGCGCCTGCTGAAACGTTCAATGCGATAATCCCGGCACAAAAAAGGTGGTATCCAACATGAATCCGCACTATCCGATTGCAGCCGTAGAGCGCGAAACCGGCATTCCCAAGGACTTGCTGCGCCAGTGGGAGCGGCGTTACCAGTTTCCCTTGCCTGCGCGCGACGACAAGGGCGACAGGCTTTACTCGCAGCAGGAGCTCGACAAGCTGCGCCTGATCCGCCTGCTGATGGAGCGCGGCAAACGGCCCGGCAAGCTGATGGCGCTGGATTCAGCCGAGCTGCAACAGATGCTGGATAGCCATGCCGGTGACGATGCGGCTGAACTCGGGCAGTTGTTGCCCTTGCTGCGTCAGCGCAATCTGCACGCGATTCGGTGCTGGCTGCTGCAGCGTCTTGCCAGTCAGGGCTTGCGCCAGTTTGTCTGCCACACCGTTACACAGGCCAATTTCGACATCGGCCAGGCCTGGGAGCGAGGTGAACTGGCGGTGCACGAGGAGCATCTTTATACCGAGCAAATCCAGAGCCTGTTACGGCAGGCGATCCATGACATGTATGCCGACCCGCGGCCGCCACGGGTGATGTTGACTACCGTACCGGGTGAGCAACACGGTCTGGGGTGCCTGATGGTGGAGGCAGTGTTGCGGCTGGATGGCTGCGATGTAATTCCGTTTGGCACCGAGATGCCGTTTCAGGAGATCATTGAGGCGGCCAACAGTCATCAGGTCGACGTCGTCGGCCTGAGTTTCAGTGCAGCCTTTCCCGCTACCGATGCGGTTGTCGCGCTGGCGGGCTTGCGGCAGATGCTGCCGGCGCATATTGCCATCTGGGCAGGAGGCGCAGCCCTGTGCGGACGGCCTGAGGTGGCAGAAGACGTTCTGCTGACATTGTCTCTGGATGAAGTATGTGCTGCGGCGGCGGCGTGGCGAGCGCAACAGGAGCGCTGATATCGCTGCTGGCAGCCTGTCGGACTTGAGCGATCGTAGTGAGCCGGGTAGGAAAACGAGGGCAGATTTGTCCGTTTTCGAGGCGCATAGTGGGCCTATGCAAGGAGAAAACGGGTAAATATGGGCCGTTTCTCCCACTGGCGCAGCAGATCAGTCTCAAGTCCGACAGGCTGCTAGGCCCGGCTTGTTCTCTTCGTGTAAGACGCATCGCAACAGGTGATGTCTGCGTGGGCCGTCAGCGAATTTTCACTGCTGTGCCGGGCTCGACAAAATGCACCAGCGCGCCGATCTGTTCGTTGGTCAGCGCCACGCAGCCGCGTGTCCAGTTGGTTTGTTGATGTACCAGCAGGCTGCTGTGGCCCAAGCCGTGGATGCCGATATTGCCGCCCAGCGGGGTGCTGATCGGCGGTGGTTTGCCAGCCAGTTGCGCCTGTGCGATAGATGCACGGTCGCGTGGCTTGAACTTGCCCTTGTCCAGCGCCTGATCGGCATGCTGCAGTGTCGGGTAGTTGAGCGCGATAAAAATGCCGTAACGCGAGTTGTTGAAAATCGCCGTGACCTTATAGTCACCCCTGGGCGTAGTGTTGTCGCCACGCCAGTGCAGGTCTGACACCCCACCACGGCCAATCGAGATATTGTCGAAGCGGGCGACGATTTCATCGTTGGCATCACGTACAATCACCTGTTGTTGCCGGGTATCGACTTCCAGCCAGGTATCTTGCTGGGCCCATGCGCCCGGCGCGCCCGAACATGCCGCTATCGATAGAAGCAGGCGGGCGACCCAACCACAATGGATATGGTGTTTATGCAAGTGCGTATTCCAGTTATTCAATGCCTGATGTTGTCACTGCTGGCGTGCAGTGGCGTGGCGGCTGCCAGTACCTTTCCTCTGCCCGACGATGGCTCGACCATTGTCGGCGAAATTCGCGTGGTCACGCCGACTCCGGATAATACGCTGCTGGATATTGCGCGTCATTTTGATGTCGGTTACGACGAAATTACCAACGCCAATCCTGGTATGTCGGTGTGGACCCCTGGCCAGGGCGCACAGGTGGTGGTGCCCACCCGTTACATCCTGCCACCCAAGCCGTGGAAGGGGATTATCGTCAACATCTCGCAGCGACGGATGTACTACTTCCCGCCAGCCAGAAAAGGCCAGCGTGCCGAGGTGGTGACTTATCCTATCGGTATCGCCCGCGAAGGCTGGTCAACCCCGCTGGGTGAAACCAAGTTGATTGCCAAATACAAAGACCCCGCCTGGTTTGTGCCAAAAAGCATCCGCGAGGAACATCGCCAGGAATCCGGCGAAGAGCTGCCGGAATACTTTCCGCCCGGCCCGGACAATCCGATGGGCATGCTGGCGTTAAAAACCGGCTTCCCTTCGATTTTTATCCACGCAACCAATCGGCCGTGGGGTATCGGCCTGCGCGTAAGCCACGGCTGCCTGCATCTGTATCCGGAAGATGCGGCAGAGATTTTTCCGAATATCCCGGTTGGCACACCCATCCGCTTTATCGATGAGCCGTTTGTGGTCGGCGTTGAAAAGAATCGCTGGTATGTCGCCAGCTATCAGCCGGTGACGGAATACCCGGTACTGCTGAGCAATTTCACTCGATTAATGGCCGCGCTGATGCCGGCCCTGAATCAGACACAAAACCTGCGCCCCAGCGAGCGGGTGGATTTTGACTGGGATCGCCTGCGCTGGCTGGCAGAAAACTGGGTGTCGCTACCTCATCCCGTCCAGCTCGGCATGCCGCCAGTGGCCGACACCATTGCCGCTTTGCCGGTGGAGCGTTACGAATACGAGCCTTATGGCGTGGATGCGAATACCGCGGCTTTGCCGGAATACGAGCCGGGCAAACTGCCATCACGCGGCGTGCCTGAACCAGCCACAAATTCGCCCGAAGTTAAATGAATGCCGGCCAGAAAAATTTTCGACTCTGCATTAGCAAAAGCTGGTAAAGCAAAAAAATCAGCTATAAAGGGAACTGACAGTAGTAATTCTGCTCAAACCTGGGCTTTTTGAAATCGAATTAAGAATATGCACCGCGAATTTGAGGCACGGCTCTAGATTGCTTGCGTGGCCTAACGCGGGATGATAATTTACACGTCATTTTTTCGGACAGGATGTGAATGGTGCGGATAAGATAAAAAATCAAGGCATGTGTGCTTGCGTGCGCGCTGCTCGGCACTCCCGCGGTGGTTTTGGGGGCCGGCATGGGCAAGATGAACGTATTGTCCGGATTGGGACAGCCACTGCTTGCAGAAATTGATCTGGTCTCGGTTCAGGAAGATGAGCTGAACGGTATGGTCGCGCGTCTGGCGTCGCCAGAAATGTTTCGCGAAGCGCAACTGCAATATCCCTCACATTTGTCGGGCCTGAAATTCTCGATTGAAAAACGCCCGAACGGCACTCGTTACGTCAAGGTGGTATCAAATAATCCGGTCAGCGAGCCGTTTATCGACGTTT
Source organism: Pseudomonadota bacterium (assembly GCA_030917985.1). Classification (GTDB taxonomy): domain Bacteria; phylum Pseudomonadota; class Gammaproteobacteria; order Burkholderiales; family SCOH01; genus CALMFQ01. The sequence continues at coordinate 5,451 of JAUPTR010000331.1, forward strand.
TGATCGAACTCAACTGGCAAACCGGTCGTCTGGTGCGTGAATTTACTGCACTGCTTGATCCGCTGGGCGATCAGTCTCCGAAAATCGATCAATCGCGTGTGCCGCAAACGCAGGTGGTTACCAGTGACAGCCTCGCCAAACCGCAAGCAGGCAGTGCCGGCAGCGGTTCGAGCGCCAAGCCCGGACGCAGCTTTGCCCGTAAGGGTCCGCGTGTTGATGAACCCGGCATGCCTGAGGCGTTCAAGTCTGCCAAGGCAGCCGAAGCGGCAAAACCGGCAGCGGTAGAAGAAGAGAAGCCTGCTCCGTCCAAGGCCGCACCTGCCCCGGTTGTCCCGACACCCAAGGCCAAACCGGTCAAGGAGGTTAAGGAGGCGCCGAAAGAGGTCGCAAAAGAGACGAATCCTGCCGAAGATGCCGATGGTTACAAGGTCAAGTCCGGTGAAACGCTGGCGCAGATCGCCCAGAAAACCCGCCATGAGGGTGTGAGTCTGGAACAGATGCTGGTTGGCCTGTATCAGAACAATCAGGACGCCTTCCAGAATGGCAACATGAATCGTCTGCGTGCAGGCAAGATTCTCACTGTACCGCCCAAGGACAAGGTTGATGCGCTGAGCCAGGCGGAAGCCGTCAAAGAAATCAAGACCCATTCTACCGACTGGAACAGCTATCGCCAGAAGCTGGCGGAAACGGTTGAAAAAGCACCTTCGGACGCCGGTTCGGCTGCCAAATCCAGCGCGAGCGGCAAACTCGCAGCCAAAGTGGAAGACAAAGCCGCCCCGGCCGCCGGCAGCAGTAAAGAGGTGCTGAAACTGTCGCGTGGCGACGAAAAAGGCAAGGCCAGCGCTGGTTCGTCTGCGCAGGCGGACAAGAACGCCGCCGCCGAAGATCAGATCGCCCGAGAGAAAGCGCTGAAAGATGCTAACGAGCGGGTGGGCAATCTGCAGAAAAACATCCAGGAGATGCAAAAACTGCTGGAAATGAAGAACAAGGGTGGTGCTGATCTGCAGGCGCAATCGGCAAAACCGGCGGAAAAGCCGGCAGAAGCCGACAAGGCTGCCGCGGCACCTGCTACCGCACCGGCACCAGAAGCGGCCAAGCCTGCAGACACTACATCTGCGCCGGTTGAGCCCGTTGCTGAAAAGCCACTGCCACCAATTGAGCCGCCGAAACCTGCCGCACCTGCCGCCAAACCGGTTGCACCGCCGCCGACGCCTGTGGCCGAGCCGGGTATGCTAGACAGCGTGCTGCAAAACCCGTTGCTGTTGGGAGGGGGGCTGGCTGGCCTCGGTCTGCTGGGTGGAATCGGCTACCTTCTGGCAAAACGCCGCAAGCGTCCTTCGTTTGAAGACAGCATCATTACCGGCGGTGATCTGAAGGCCAACACCGTGCTGGGTAACACTGGCGGCGCCATCATCAACACCAATGCCACTGAAAGTTCTTTCCTCACCGATTTCAGCCGCGCCGGTCTGGGCACCATCGATACCGACGAAGTGGATCCGATTGCTGAAGCCGAGGTGTATATGGCTTACGGCCGGGATGCCCAGGCGGAAGAGATTCTCAAGGATGCGCTGGCCAAGGATCCTTCACGTCAGGAGATCCGTGCCAAGCTGCTGGAGATTTACGCGGGCCGCAAGAATTCCGCCAGCTTCGAAGAAGTGGCGTCGGAGCTCTACAGCGCAACCGACGGCAAGGGTCCATTGTGGGCAAGTGCCGCGCAGATGGGTCGTGAACTTGATCCCTCCAACCCATTGTACAAGCAGGGTGGCGGTGAAATTATAGCCCAGGACGAATTCAGCAAGACTCAGGTACTGGATCGCAGCCCTGCCGCCGGTGCCGTCGCTGCGGTGGGTGTGTTGTCCGAACCAGATCTGGGTCTGGAAGTGCCTGAGCCACAAGCCAACGATCTGGACTTTGATCTGGATACGCCGGTCGAGGTGGCTGCAGTGGCTGCGCCGGAGCCTGCTGTTGCAGATAGCAATGTGCTGGATTTCGATATTGGCGATTTCTCGGTACCGGAAGTCAGGCCAGTGGTTGAAGAAGCAGCCGTTGTTGCGCCTGCAGCTGATTATTCGGTAGAAGATTTGCCGGAAATGACTGACGAAGTGATTGAGCCGGCAGCCGCAACTGGCGACAAGCAGATGCTGGATTTCGACTTCCAGCTGGACACCCCGGTTGCCGAAGCAGGGGCTGCCACGCCGCTGGTGCTGGACGATGTCGATCTGAGCCTGGAGCTGCCGCCTCTCGAAGAAACGCCGGAGCCGACTCCGCAGGCGGTGGTGGATCTGGGGCTGGATGATTCGGACCCGATGTCGACCAAGATTGATCTGGCTCGCGCTTATCTCGATATGGGCGACAAGGAAGGTGCGCGGGAAATTCTGCTGGAAGTGATGCAGGATGGCTCTGCCGAACATCAGGCCATTGCCAAGCCCTTGCTCGATCAAATTTGATTGTTTTCTTGAAGCATGAACGGGCTGGGTGACATGATGTTGCCCAGCCTTTTGATTTTTCCGGCGATAGATCACCCATGATGCGTGTTCCAATATGGGGGCGGCATTTTCATCCTGCTGCGTTGATTGGGATGTGGATGTTGCTGGCGCTTGTCTTGCCCGGCGTTTCTCCATCGGGTTTGTCACTGCTGACATTTCTGTTGCTGCCGCCATTGCTGCTGGGCAAGCAGCGCAGCGGTTTGTGGCTGATGTTGCGCCGTAACCGGGTTTTATTGCTGTCGATTCTGCTGCTGCATGCGCTGATGACGC
>JAUPTR010000332.1 GCA_030917985.1 Pseudomonadota bacterium
GCGCAATGAGGCATTCGATCTGATCCTGATGGATATGCAGATGCCGCACATGGATGGCCTGGAGGCCACCCGGGCGATTCGCCGTTTGCCGGCACATGCCGATACGCCGATTGTGGCAATGACCGCCAATGCCTTTGCCGAAGACCGCGAAGCCTGCATGGATGCGGGTATGAACGATTTTGTCGGCAAGCCGGTGGAGCCGGACGTGTTGTATGCCACCTTGCTCAAGTGGTTGCCGCCGGTGTTGCCGGAAAACCTGCGCCTGGATTGGCAGGAAGGCGCCGGGGTGGATGAGGATGACGCGCTGTTGCAGCAACTGCAGCAGATCGGCGGGCTGGATCTGCAGCGCGGCCTGGCAACGATGAACGGCAAGGTGGCGAAATACGCACGCCTGCTGCGGCTGTTTGCCGAAAGCCATCGGCATGATTCGCGGCAGATTGCCGACGCACTGGCCACCGCAGACTGGCCGTCACTGTTTCAGCTGGTGCATCGGCTCAAGGGGTCGCTTGGCCAGCTTGGTGCCACACACGCCGCGCAGCTGGCAAGTGATCTGCATGATCTGTTGCCGGATGTTGCCGATCATGCGCAGCTGGCGCTTCTGTCCGCACAGCTGGCGCAGGTGCTGGATGCTTTTCTGGCCGGGATCGAGCGCCTGCCGGCGGCGGTGTTGCCCGCCGGGCCAACGCCAGACCGGCAGCAATTGTTGCTGCTACTGGCGCAGTTGCAGGGGCTGCTGCAAAGCGGAGATCTGCAGGCCGCCGAGATTGCAGCACAGAACAAGGCACTGCTGCTGCAATCGCTGGGCGATGCCGGGGTCCGCCTGTTGACGCTGATCGAGCAATTTGACTATGAAATGGCGGCACATCACCTGCAGCAGATCAGCCCGCAGCTGCAAGCACCCCCTGTCTGATATTGGGCAGGCGGGCTGCAGGCGGCTCTGGTATTGCCTCGCAGGCCGGCCTGCAAGCCGCGCCAGGCTTGCCTTGCAGGCCGGTGCCTGATCAGCGGCGACGCGCTGCGCGCGCACCCAGCAGCAGCAAGCCGGCGCTGAGCATGGCCCAGGTGCCGGGCTCGGGCACTGCCTGGATGGTGGCGGCTGCCGCCAGATTGAACTGCGGTGTGTTCCCCGGCTGCAACTCGGCGCTCAGCAGATTGCCGTCAATATCCTGCGTCAGCAGCGGCGTGTAGGCGCCATCCAGCAGTTTCAGTGCAAATGTATTGCCCGAGCCGTTGGCGGCATGTTGCCAGGCGCCGGCAAAATCCAGATCAAAACTCAGGTTTGCCGAAAAAACCACCGGCTGCAGCCAGTCGGAAATGCTGCCGTTGTCGCTGGACAGGCTGATGCTGCCGTCAGCGTTGAACACGGTGCCATCGGCCCATTCTGCCGGGCCGTTGAGGTTGATGCCGAGCAACTGGCGGATTGTGGCTTGCGCCGATGGCGAGTCGCTCAGGCCGATCAGCGAAAAGTTGATGTAGCCGGTCTGGCCGCTGAGGCTGCTGGAATCGACATTGACCTGATAGCCGGCCTGGACTGCGCTGCTGGCCAGCAACAGGGCTGCGCCGAACAAGGATGCGGAAAATTTCATGGTTCTGCTCTTTCGGGTAAGGGCGGTGGCTGCGCCACCACCCGATCATCAATTGGCTACATATACCAGCGGCTGATAGCCGATGGCGGTTTTTGCCGGGTTGTTAAAGCGCAGCGGCAAGCTGATTTTCTGCCCGGCGGCTATCGGTGCTTCAACGCGCAGATAGGGCACGCCGCTCAGATAACCCCAGGCATTGGCCAGGCTCACACCGGCAGGCAGGTTGCGCAATGCCACCAGCAGCGGCTTGTTGATGGCAGCCGAGGCGGTGAGGGTGAGCGTGCCGTTATAGGTTTTGCTGGCGAAGTTGTAGCTCAGGCCACTTTTGAGCATGCCGAACTGGCTGGAGATATCGCTGACCTGCGGCGGCAGGTTCAGGCGTGCCACTTCCGGTTCATGGTCGCTGGCCTGGTCGGCAAATTCGCTGTTGACGTGCACGATGTCATAGTCGGCCACCCCCTGCAGCGCCTGGCTGACCATGATGTGATCCAGTACCTGCGCGTTGCCGTCATAGATATAGGTATAACGTTCCGCCTCGGGCAGGGTTTCCACCAGATCGGCAAGGCCGGCGTTTTTCAGGGTGCTCAACGGTCGCGAGAACTGGAAGTCGTTCAGATCTCCCAGCACCACTACCTTGGCCTGCGGGGCGAGTGTGGCGGCATGCTGCACAAAGTTGGCCACAATCTCGGCCTGGCGCTGGCGCTGGGTTTCCGATGTCAGTGCTGGTGGCTGATAGCGGCCGAACAAGGGCTGATCGCCACCCTTGGAGTTGAAGTGGTTGGCAATCACGATGACGCCGTGGCCGTTGAAGCGGAACTCGCCGGCCAGCGGCTTGCGGCTGCTGGCAAAGGCGCTGTCGCTCGGGGCAATGCGGCCCGGGCTGTATTGCAGGCACGCGCCCGCATCACACGGCTGTAGTGTGTTGGCAGTGAGGCTACCGGCCCCGGCGCGGTCGACAAAGGTGACGCGCAGCGGGTTGAACAGGAAGCCGACACGAATATTGCCACCCGGCTCGCCACCATCCTGGCCATCCACCGGATCAATCTGGCGGAACTGGTATGCCGGGCCGCCTGCCGCGCTGATGGCGGCAATCAGTCGGGCATAGGTCTGGCTGGCGCTGACCACGCCATTATTGGTGGCTCCATTGTCGTCCTGGATTTCCATCAGACCGACGATATCCGGGCTTTGCAGGTTGCCGACCACGGTTTGTGCCAGACGGCTGAATTTGGCCGCGTCATCGCCGGCATCGAGGTTTTCCACGTTGAACGACGCCACCGACAATTCATCAAGCTGTTGCTTGCGCGTGGTTTCCGCGCTCAGTGCCATGTCGATCTTGCTGCCGATATGGCTGGCCAGCAGCTTGAAATTGCCGAAATTGTAATCAAGCACACCCTCCACCTGCGTCAGCATGTCGCCGCTATTCATCACGGGCGTGGTGACACTGCCGTCATCGAGAATGATCCGCTCCGGATTGAAGTCGTCAGCGGCAATCACCAGTGCGCCACGGTTGTTGCGCACGCTGGCATAAGCACCTGCATCAGCCAGCAGCGATACCTCGCCGTAGCTGTTGCGCGGCCCGGTTGCCACCGCCTGATTCAGCTGCAGGCGCATGCCCTCCAGGCTTTCCCAGAAATCGATGCCTTGGCTCAGATCCAGCTGTGCGGCATTTTCCACATTGCCGTTGACTGCCGAAATCTGCTTGCCCGGTGGCGTGCGGCCGCCCGCGCCAATCACCACCGCTGCCGGCAGGGCGTTGCCGGACGACAGCACGCTCACCTGCGGATTGCCGCCAATCTGGGTGGTAGACAGATTGCCGGTGCCGCCCGATCCACCGGGGCGGAACTCGCTGATGCTGCCGCTTACGCTCACTGCATCACCCGGCGCCACGGTCGGCGCGCTGCCGGTGTAGACAAAAATGCCTTCCGAGGTGGCTGCATCGTTGTCCGGTTGGGTGTCCTGCATGTAAAAGCCATTGCTGCGCAGCAGGGTTACCACGCCCGGCACCGCAGTGACCGCCTGCCCCAGCAGCGGCGACAGGTGGGCTTTGCCCTGGATGTCGCGGATACGCACGCTGGCACCGTTGTTGCCACCGCCATTGTTGCCGCCGTTATCGCCGCCATTGCCGCTGCAACTGGCGAAAGGGGTGGCTGCGTTGCGCGGCGCGGGCGCTGCCGCGCTGAAATCGGCGGCATTGTTGTTGCTGTCGTTGCAGCCATTGTTGCCACGCAGCACGGCCTGGGTGTTGGATGCTGCGGGTGCCGCGCCACTGCCTTCAAAGCCGCCGGCCGAGCCATAACCGACCAGATCGGCGATATCGGCATTCGGCAGGCAGTTGCTGCTGCAGTTGAGGGCGGTATTGTTTTTGACCAGCGCCACCTTGCCATTGCTGGCACCCATGGCAATGCTGCCGCTGAAATCTGCGGCTGGCAGCGCAGCGGCGGCGGTGTTGGTGCCGGCTGCCTGCTGCACCAGCAGGTATTGCCCCGGCTGGATCATGCCGCCGAGTGCCGTTTTCTGCCAGCTGGTGCCGCTGGCCGAGGCGTATTGCACGCTCCAGCCGCTCAGGTCAACCGCACTGGCGCCGTTGTTGAACAATTCGATGAAATCGTTTTTCAGTGGCGCGCCACCGTTGCCGCCGCCGCCATAAACCTGGCTGATCAGCACCGTGGCCGATGCCGGCGCTGCAGCCAGTGCCATGCCCACCAGCAAACTCAGCCACTGCGGCCGGCAATGCGCTGGTTGTGCGTTCCAATCTGTCATGTCAATTCTCCACCCGTGTAGACGGCTTTTTAAAGGCGGAAAGTGTAGGCGAGGCGTGTTAACGCCAAATTGCAGCCAGATGAATATTTGCCCTGGCCGATATCTGCAGCCGCTGCCGCAGATAAATAAAAAAGCCGCTTCGGAAAAGCGGCTTGTGAATGGTGGTCTGGCTGATCCGGCTATTCGCGGAATTCCAGATCCACCATGGCGGTTTCGGTTTTGCCGGTGCCTTCGTAACGCCATTTTTTCAGCGACCAGATTGCCGGGCGGATGAACAGGCGGCTGGGTTTTGATTCCACGATCTGGATGTCGGCCACGTTGCCTTTTTCATCAACGGTGAGTTTTGCCTTGACCCTGCCACGGTGGACGTCGGAAAGCAGCGCCTCCGGCGGAAAATCAGGTGTGTCGCGGTGGAGCAGCTTCAGTGTTTTTTTCTCGGCTCCGTTGTCGCCGGCTGTCTCGTTGCTGCGGGCAGGCTGTGGCAGGGGTGGCGGAGCTATGGATGCCAGCACCACTGGCGCTGCCGGGGCGGGGGCCGCCGGTGTTGCATTGAATACTGTCGGGGCCGTGGCCAGCGGCGGTGCTACTGGCAGTGTTGCCGGCGCGCTTGCCGTCGGGGTCGGCGCGGGAGCCGGTGTTGCCAGCGGTGTGCCGGGGCTGGCTGCCTGCGGCTGTGCAACCGTGCGCAGCGGCGGCGTTTCGCTGATGCTTTCGTTGGCTGCCAGCGGCCCGCTGCTGCGCGCCGCCATGTTGTTGCCCGGCGCTTGTGCCTGCACGTGCGTTTGTGCAACGGGTGCAGGCTGCGCGCTGGCCTTGTTGCTGGCCGTTTGCGCTTGTTTTTCAGGCTTGGCGGGCTTTTCGGCCTCGGTGTGTGCCGCAATTTTGCCGCTCTTGACCCTGGCCGGTGCTTCGTCAATCTGGCGAATGTAATTGGCCCATGCCTGCAGATTGCTGTCGGGGGCATCACTGCCAATCTCGGCAAACATCTGCTGATCATTGGCCGCGTGCTCGCCAATACGTGGCGGCTCGGCACGGTTGGCCCAGATCATGCCACCTGCCGCCACCATGATGCCGGCAAAAAAGCCGCCTACGACTTTCGGTCGCAGGGCGCTGGTTCTGGGGCGGCGGCGCGCTGCAGGTTTGATGCCGGCATCGGCATACACCGTGGCTGCGCCGGTTGCCGGCCTGGCCGGTGCAGGCTTGACGGCAGCCGGCGCCAGCGGCCCGGTATTGCTGTACAGCAAGCCAAGTTCCACCATGCGGTCGAGATCCTGCAGGAAACGTTCGCGGCCATAATGAGCCGTTTCGCCGGAGAAGACTTGCTCAAGTTCCAGCAGATGGATTTTATCGGTACAGCTGCGCAACATCTTGCGCTGGGGCAGGCTCAGGCCAAGCTGGGGAAGTTCCAGCTCGTCACTGCCTGCGGTGGTGCGGTAGAACACGATCGCGGCACGCGAGGTCATGGTTGTTTCTCCTCTGTATGTCACATGCCGTCAACCACACCTCACCTGATGTCTGCGGTCGAAAGCCTGCGGGGAGCCCCGGTGGTCTGCGTTGAGCCAAAAGTCCGATCGTGTCGGCCTTCAGGAAGGCACTGCTTTATTGGCTGTGCAGGCGAATCGCTGCGTCACGCGGTGCTCGAAAGCTTGCCTGCCTATCGATAGGCCTCGCTTTGACCAGCCACTTGGCGGCTTGCCGCCTAGTGGAGTGGCCATGCAAGGCTGACCAGCCACTTGGCGGCTTGCCGCCTAGTGGAATGGCCATGCAA
>JAUPTR010000333.1 GCA_030917985.1 Pseudomonadota bacterium
CTGAGATTTTTCCCCAGCTCAAGCAGCTGAAGAAAGAAGGCGAGGCAGGGCGTCGCAAAATTACCAAATATACCCGTTATGGCACGGTGCTTTTGGCCACGTTCCAAAGTTTCGGGATTGCGGTGATGTTGTTCCGTCAGCCAGGCTTGGTGGTTACTGGTCAGTTCGAGTTTTATCTGACTACGGTGATTACGCTGGTGACCGGCACCATGTTCCTTATGTGGCTGGGTGAGCAGATTACTGAGCGTGGCATTGGCAACGGCATATCTCTGATTATCTGTGCCGGTATCGCGGCTGGCGTGCCGGCTTCGATCGGTAAAACGTTGTCGCTGGCAAATCAGGGCGCCTTGTCGATTCCGTTCGTGTTGTTACTGTTCATCGGTGTCATATTGGTGACAGCGTTGGTGGTGTTTTTCGAGCGTGGACAGCGCAAGATCCTTGTTAATTATGCGAAGCGTCAGGTTGGTAATCGTGTAATGCAGGGGCAGAGCACTCATTTGCCGCTGAAAATCAATATTGCGGGTGTCATTCCGCCCATTTTTGCCTCAAGCATTATCTTGTTTCCGGCAACGATTGCGGGCTGGTTTGGTAGCAACGAGAAACTGCATTTCCTGAAGGACATTGGTGATTTGCTTCACCCCGGGCAGCCGGTTTACGTGTTGTTCTACGCGGCCGCAATTATTTTCTTCTGTTTCTTTTATACCGCGCTGGTATTCAGCCCGAAAGAGACCGCAGAAAACCTGAAGAAAAGTGGAGCGTTTGTTCCTGGCATTCGTCCAGGTGAGCAAACTTCGCGTTATATCGAGAAGATTATTACTCGGTTGACGCTGATTGGTGCGCTGTACATCACGCTCGTATGTTTGTTGCCTGAGTTCCTGATCGTCAAATGGAACGTGCCGTTTTATTTCGGTGGCACTTCGCTATTGATTATCGTCGTAGTGACGATGGATTTCATGGCTCAGGTTCAATCCTACATATTGTCCCAGCAGTATGACGGTTTGCTCAAGAAGTCGAACTTCAAGGGTGGCCTGAAGGCTCGTTGAGACTAACGGTCGAGATATGTCGAAGGAAGATACGATCCAGATGCAGGGGGAAATTCTCGAGCCCCTGCCCAACGCAACATTTCGTGTTGAGCTGGAAAATGGTCATGTGGTTCTCGGCCATATTTCCGGCAAGATGCGGATGCACTACATCCGAATTCTGCCTGGGGACAAGGTAACTGTCGAAATGACGCCTTATGATTTGTCCCGAGCCCGTATCGTATTCCGGGCGAAATAGTCGGAAAGCGGTTGTTGATGAGAAAGTAGAAAGGAAATAGGCATGAAAGTACAGCCGTCAGTAAAGCGGATCTGCCGCAAATGCAAAATGATCCGTCGTAAAGGTGTGTTGCGGGTAATTTGCGATGATCCGCGTCACAAACAGCGTCAAGGTTAATCATTGACTCCGTAAGGGGTGAGTGATAGTATTCGCAACTTTTTGAAATTGGGGAAGTTTTATGGCCCGTATTGCTGGGGTTAATATTGCCAACCATCAACATGCGGAAATCGCTCTGACTGCGATCTATGGTATTGGCCGCACTCGCGCACAGATTATCTGTGATGCTGCGGGTGTTGCTCGCACTACCAAGATCAAGGAATTGAGTGACGCTGAGATGGAAAAGCTGCGTGATGAAGTGGGCAAGTTCACTGTTGAAGGTGATCTGCGCCGCGAAGTCACTATGAGCATCAAGCGTTTAATGGACCTCGGTTGCTATCGTGGTCTGCGTCATCGCCGTGGTTTGCCGGTTCGTGGTCAGCGTACCCGTACCAATGCACGTACCCGTAAAGGTCCGCGCAAAGCGATCGCAGGCAAGAAGTAACTAGTTCTGCATATTAAGGATTGAATTAATGGCTAAAGCATCTACTGCCCGTGTGCGTAAGAAAGTTAAAAAGAGCGTATCGGAAGGCATCGTCCACGTTCACGCTTCTTTTAACAACACCATCGTTACCATCACGGACCGTCAAGGCAATGCTCTTTCGTGGGCAACCTCCGGCGGTGCTGGTTTTAAGGGTTCTCGTAAATCCACTCCGTTTGCTGCACAGGTTGCAGCAGAAGCTGCCGGCAAGGTTGCGCTGGAATTCGGCGTGAAGAACCTTGAGGTGAGAATCAAGGGACCAGGGCCTGGTCGTGAATCTGCTGTTCGCGCGTTGAATGCGTTGGGTTTCAAAATCACCAGCATTTCTGACGTTACGCCGGTTCCGCACAATGGCTGCCGTCCGCCCAAAAAGCGTCGTATTTAAGTTTGGAGAAGAATTGTGGCGAGATATATCGGACCGAAATGTAAGCTGTCGCGTCGCGAAGGCACAGATCTGTTTTTGAAGAGCGCCCGCCGTGCGCTCGACACCAAGTGCAAGCTGGATGTGGCACCTGGTCAACACGGTCAGAAGAGTGGCGCCCGCCTGTCTGACTACGGCGTGCAGTTGCGTGAAAAGCAAAAGATTCGTCGTATTTATGGCGTTCTGGAGCGTCAATTCCGTGGTTATTTTGCTGAGGCTGAGCGTCGTAAGGGCTCTACCGGTGAGAACCTGCTGAAGTTGCTCGAGTCGCGTCTGGATAACGTTGTATATCGTATGGGTTTTGGCTCGACTCGCGCTGAAGCGCGTCAGCTGGTTAGCCACAAGGCCATTTGTGTAAATGGCAATGCGGTAAACATCCCGTCGTACCAGGTTAAACCGGGTGATGTGGTTTCCATTCGTGAAAAATCGAAGAAACAAGTACGTATCGTAGAAGCGCTTGCTTTGGCTGAACAAATTGGTATGCCCGCCTGGGTTCAGGTTGATGCCAAGAAAATGGAAGGGGTTTACAAATCCGTTCCGGAACGTTCGGATTTGGCTGGTGACATCAACGAACAACTTGTTGTCGAATTCTACTCGAAGTAACCTCAAGCCAGGTAAGGAAGGGTTATGCAAAGCAGTGCTACCGAATTTTTGAAGCCGCGTATCGTCGACGTACAGAACGTATCGCCTTATCAGGCGCGTGTCGTGATGGAGCCGTTCGAGCGTGGTTACGGTCATACGCTTGGCAATGCGTTGCGTCGGGTATTGCTCTCGTCGATGCCAGGTTATGCACCGACCGAAGTGAAAATCGAAGGCGTATTGCATGAGTACTCGGCACTGGACGGTGTTCGTGAAGATGTCGTAGACATCCTTTTGAACCTGAAAGGTGTTGTGCTGAAATTGCACAATCGTCACAGTGCCTTGCTGTCGCTGAAGAAAGATGGCGAAGGGGTTGTGACCGCTGGCGATATCGAAGTTAGCCATGATGTCGAGATTCTCAATCCGGACCATGTGATTGCCAATCTCTCGACTGGCGGCAAGCTATCGATGGAAGTCAAGGTTGAACAAGGTCGTGGTTATGTTCCGGCAACGGTGCGTGCCAAGGATGATGAAAATCGCTCCATTGGTAGCATGTTGCTTGATGCTTCGTTCAGCCCGATTCGCAAAGTCAGTTTCTCGGTAGAGAGTGCTCGCGTCGAGCAGCGTACTGATCTGGACAAGTTGGTTATCGATATCGAAACCAACGGCGTAATCGAGCCGGAAGAGGCTGTGCGTTTTGCTGCCCGTACTCTGGTAGATCAGTTGTCGGTATTTGCCGATCTGAAAGGTACTGCGGTGGAGGTTGAAGAGCCGCGCGCCCCTCAGATTGACCCGATTCTGTTGCGTCCGGTGGATGATCTTGAGCTGACAGTACGTTCGGCTAACTGCCTAAAAGCGGAAAACATTTATTACATTGGCGACCTTATCCAGCGTACCGAAACCGAGTTGTTGAAGACTCCGAACCTTGGTCGCAAATCGCTCAACGAGATCAAGGAAGTGCTTGCTTCCAAGGGTCTTACCTTGGGCATGAAGCTGGAAAACTGGCCGCCTGTCGGTTTGGAAAAACCGTAAGGAAAGGAATTGACCATGCGTCATCGTTTGAGCAATCGTAAACTTAACCGCACCAGCAGCCATCGTCTGGCTCTGTTGCGCAACTTGGCTAACGCCTTGTTGAAAGAAGAAGTAATCAAGACCACTTTGCCTAAGGCAAAGGAACTACGTCGTGTTGCTGAGCCGCTGATTACCCTGGGTAAAAAGCCGAGCTTGGCGAATCGTCGTCTGGCCTTTGACCGCACTCGTGATCGCGACATTGTTGTTAAGCTGTTTGATGTATTGGGGCCGCGTTATGCAAACCGTAACGGTGGTTACCTGCGTATCCTGAAGTGCGGTTTCCGGCAGGGTGACAATGCGCCGATGGCGTATGTTGAACTGCTGGATCGCCCTGAAGAAGGTGAAGTGATCGCTGCTGCCGAGTAAAGCCTTATTTGGTTTTCTGGTGTCGTTGTTTTAATAACGGCGCCCGGCAACAAAACCCCCGGACATCCGGGGGTTTTGTTTTGTCGGTTTCAAATGGTGTGACGCTTTTGGCGAATTGATAAAAAGCGAAATCAGTCAGTGGCAACTTTCGCTTCCAGCCAATTTTGGTAAAATACGCCGCTCTTGGTAAAGGGCGCGTGATGGCACTGCTGGAAATCAAAAATATCGTCAAACAGTTTGGCGATTTTACTGCTGTTGACAATGTCAGCCTGTCGATTGAAACGGGCGAGTTCTTCACCTTGCTCGGGCCATCCGGGTGCGGTAAAACCACACTTTTGCGCATGCTGGCCGGCTTCGAGCAGCCGGATAGCGGCGAAATCCTGCTGGATGGTAAAAATGTCGCCAACGTGCCACCGGAAAAACGCCCGGTACATACCGTTTTCCAGAGCTACGCCCTGTTTCCGCACATGACAGTAGCTGACAACATCGCCTTTCCGTTAAAGATGGCGAAAAAAGACCCGGCCGACATCCAGAAACAAGTGAGCAAATTGCTGGAAGATGTCCGCCTGGCACAATTCGGCAATCGCTTTCCACATGAACTATCCGGCGGTCAGCGTCAGCGTGTAGCGATTGCACGCGCCCTGGCCAATCGCCCACGCCTGTTGCTGCTGGATGAGCCCTTATCGGCGCTGGATGCCAAGTTGCGCGAGCAGATGCAGATTGAACTGATCAATCTGCAGAAGGAAGTCGGCATCACCTTTATTTATGTTACCCATGACCAGGGTGAAGCGCTGGCGCTGTCGCACCGCATCGCGGTGATGAACAAGGGTACGGTTGAGCAGCTGGATATTCCGGAGAAGATTTACGGTTTCCCCAAAAACCGCTTTGTTGCCGATTTCATCGGCCAGTGCAATCTGCTTGATGGCACAATCGTCGAAGTCGGCAGTGATCGCATGAAAGTCGAGATTGCGGGTGTGGGTATCGCCGAAACATTGCCGGCAGAAGGCGCCAAAGTGGGGGCCAAAGGCACGCTTGCGCTGCGCCCGGAAAAGATCAAGATCAGCTCCAGCCTTCCGGCGGATGTGGCGGACGAAGTGCATTTCCGCGGTACGGTGCACGACTGCCTCTATCTGGGGGATGTCACCATTTACATCGTTGAGCTTGAAAATGGATTGCTGCTGGAAGCCATGTTGCCCAACTCTGCTTCGGGGCAGGCCAAGTTTTTCAACGATAATGATGCGGTTGAAATTGCCTGGCGTTTTGATGCCGGCCACTTCCTGACGGAGTAAGCAGGTGTTCAAGAGAAATCTCGGCAAATGGCTGATCACTTGGCCGCCTACGCTTTACCTGCTTATTTTCTTCGCCATCCCTGCTTTGATCATGGTTGTGGCGTCGTTCCGTTTTCCTGGCGATTATGGTGGCCTGCTGCCGCTGTACCATATTGACGAGGCAACGGGCCGGGCGGTGATCGAAGTGACACGCGAAAACTGGCGCGATTATTTCACGCTGGAAAACTACGCTCGCCTGACGGAAGACTCGGTTTACCTGCAACTGTTCATCAAGTCATTTTATTACGCTGGTCTGACCACGTTGATCTGCCTGATCATGGCCTATCCGCTCGCCTGGTTGATTGCCCGCAGCAATCAGAAGGTTCGCGACCTGCTGGTTCTATTGGTGATTCTACCGTTCTGGAGCAACTTTCTGGTGCGGGTATATGCTTGGATGATCATTCTTGGCCCCAATTCGGCATTCACCAAGATTACCAATATGCTGCTCGGCTTGCTGGGTATTGCGCCCCAGAGTTTCATGTTCTCGCCGTTCGCCGTGGTGGTGTGCCTGGTGTATGTGCACCTGCCGTTCATGGTGCTGCCGCTCTACGCCAATCTTGAGAAACATGATATGTCGTTGCTGGACGCTGCGCAGGATCTCGGTGCCAATGCGTGGCAACGCTTCTGGAAGGTAACCTGGCCACTCTCGTTGCCAGGTGTCTATGCCGGTGCGGCACTGGTGTTCATTCCCGCTCTCGGTATTTTTGCGGTGCCAGACCTGCTGGGTGGCACCGACGGCATCATGATCGGCAACCTGATCAAGCAGCAATTCCTCGAATCCCGTGACTGGCCCTTCGGTAGCGTCCTGTCGATTGTCCTGACGCTGTTTGCACTGGGGCTGGCTGGATTGGCTGCATTGATCGGCCGGGCATCATCACGCTGAGGCAGAGATGAACAACAAGAAACTATCCAGTTGGCTGTGGGTGTCGGCAATTGCGGTTTATGCATTCCTTTATCTGCCTCTGGCAATTGTCATCATCTACTCCTTCAATGATTCGAAACTGAATGCCGAGTGGGTTGGCTTTACCTTCAAGTGGTATGAATTGCTCTTTAATGACGGACCGATGTTGCAAGCGGCATGGAACTCCCTGGTGATCGCCACCGCAACCAGCTTCTTTGCCACCATCTTTGGCACGCTTGCAGGCTTGGCGATGCACAAGTACAAGCTCAG
>JAUPTR010000334.1 GCA_030917985.1 Pseudomonadota bacterium
AGTGGCCATCAACCGCGCCATTGAGGCCATTGCCAAAGGTCAACAGCGCGTGTTGCTGGTCATGGCCACCGGCACGGGCAAAACCTATACCGCGTTCCAGATCATCTGGCGCTTCTGGAAATCGCACCCCAACAGCCGCATCCTGTTTCTCGCTGACCGCAATATTCTGGTCGACCAGACCAAGAGTAACGACTTCAAGCCGTTTGGCGGGGCGATGACCAAGATCGAAAACCGCAGCGTCGACAAATCTTATGAAATCTACCTGTCGCTGTATCAGGCCGTCACCGGCACCGAAGAAGAAAAAAACATCTACAAGCAGTTCAGCCCGGATTTCTTCGACCTGATCGTCATCGACGAATGCCATCGTGGCAGCGCCGCCGAAGACTCGGCCTGGCGCGCGATTCTCGATTATTTCAGCGGCGCGATTCATCTGGGCCTCACCGCCACGCCGAAAGAAACCGAAGAAGTTTCCAACATCAGCTACTTCGGCGAGCCGGTTTACACCTACTCGCTGAAACAGGGCATCGAAGACGGCTTTCTTGCGCCCTATAAGGTCATTCGCGTCGATCTCGACAAAGACCTCGGCTGGCGTCCGCAAACCGGCAAGGTGGATGCCAACGGCCAGATCGTGGAAGACCGCATCTACAACCAGAGCGACATGAACAAAACGCTGGTACTCACCCAGCGCGACACCACCGTCGCCCGCCGCATCAGCGATTTTCTCAAGGCCACCGACTGCATGGCCAAGACCATCGTTTTTTGCGAAGACATCGACCACGCCGCCCGCATGCGCCAGGCGCTGATCAATGCCAACGCCGATCTGGCCGCGAAAAACCCGAAATACGTGATGCAGATTACCGGCGACAATCAGGAAGGCAAGCTGGAGCTGGACAACTTCATCGACCCGGAAAAGCCCTACCCGGTAATTGCCGTCACCAGTCGGCTGATGACTACCGGCGTCGATGCCAAAACCTGCAAGCTGGTGGTGCTCGACCGCACCATCAACAGCATGACCGAGTTCAAGCAGATCATCGGCCGTGGTACTCGCATCGACGAAGACTACGGCAAGCTGTGGTTCTCGATTCTCGATTTCAAGAAAGCCACCGAGCTATTTGCCGACCCGGCATTCGACGGCGAACCGGTCGTGGTCTATTCACCGGAACCCGATGCCCCCATCGTGCCGCCCGACGAAACGGATGATCCCACCAGCACCGGCCAGCCCGACACGACCGGCGTCGATGGCGACACATCCGAAACCGGCGGCCACCGCATTAAATACGTGATCAACGATGTGCCGGTATACGTCGTCAACGAACGGGTGCAGTATTACGGCCCGGACGGCAAGCTGATTACCGAATCGCTACGCGACTACACCCGCATTCAGCTTGGCAAGCGTTACGCCTCACTCGACGACTTCCTGCAGCAATGGAACGACGCCGACCGCAAAGCCGCCATCATTGCCGAACTCGAAGCGCAGGGCATCCTGTTCGACGAACTGGCAAAAGAAACCGGCAAAGCGCTCGACCCGTTCGATCTGGTCTGCCATATTGCCTTCGGCCAGAAACCGCTCACCCGCCGCGAACGCGCCGAGCAGATGAAGAAACGCGATTATTTCGGTAAATACGCCGGCACTGCACGTAAAGTGCTGGAACTGCTGCTGGACAAATACGCCGATGCCGGCATCAGCGAAATCGAATCACTGGAAGTGCTCAAGCTGCAACCGTTTGACCGCTTCGGCTCGGTGCCGCAGATCATCAAGGAATTCGGCGGCAAACCGCAATATCTAGCCGCGCTGCACGAGCTGGAACGCGGCCTGTATCAATAAGAGCCTATCCCAGTAGACGCCCAACTTGCCAGCTCGCAGTCGGGCGGTGCTCGGAATCCTCATGTATTCAAATACATTCCGGTTCCTGTGCGCCGGCCTCCAGCGATCTGGACGGCGCTACATCGTCTACTGAGATCGGCTCTAAGCCCACCCTCGCCCAGCCACATCGGAGCAAGCCGGCCAATAAACCGGAAAAATTCGGAAAAAATTATCACGCTACAGCCTGGACAATTATGCCTGTAATGCTTGATAGCAAATGATGTATCATAAAAACAAGCCAGCAAAAAACCCGGAAAATTAACCGGCAAAAAAATGGACACATCCAGCATCCCAATCGCCCGTTACACCCAGCCGCACCAGTTTGAGCCACTGTTGCCGCAAAGCCGGCTGGAGCCGCTGCGTGAGCAATCGCGTGCGGTGATCGAGCAATCCTGGCGCCTGAGCGCCGCTGCCCACCCCGACACCATCGCCAGCCTGCGCGAGCTGGTGCGGGAGATGAACTCCTACTACTCCAACCGTATCGAAGGCCAGCACACCCACCCGCAACATATTGGCCAAGCCTTGCGACGGGATTTTTCCAGCAAGCCCGACGTGGCCCGGCTGCAACGCCTGGCGCTGGCGCACATCGAGGCAGAGCGCGAGCTGGAAGCCACTCTCGACAAAACCTCGTCACCGCTGTCGGCAGCCTTCATCCAGCAGGCACACGCCGCGCTGTATGGCCGGCTGGCGCCAGACGACCGGCTTGGTGCCGACGGCCAGCCGATCGAGCCGGGGCAATGGCGCACGTTGCAGGTGGCCGTTGGCCGCCACGAACCACCACCACCCGAGGCACTACCCGCCTTTCTGCAACGCTTTGATCAGGTGTATGCCCGCCCCGGCCAGCTGGAAGATCAGCTATTGATTGCCGCCGCAGCGCATCAGCGCATGGCCTGGATTCACCCTTTTGTGGACGGCAATGGCCGCGCCTGCCGGCTGCAAACCCACTGTGCACTGTGGCCACTCAGCGGTGGTCTGTGGTCGGTCAGTCGCGGGCTGGCACGCCAGCGCGACGACTACTACACCCTGCTCGATGCGGCCGACTCGCCAAGGCAGGGCGATCTGGACGGTCGCGGCAATCTCAGCGAAAAAGCCCTGCGCCACGGGTGCGAATGGTTTATCGGCGTCTGCGCCGATCAGGTGCGCTTCATGGCGCGCATGTTCGACCTCGATGGCATGAAAACCCGCATCCAGGCGCTGATTGCCTTCCGTTCTGCGCACGACAAACGCATTCGCCCCGAAGCCGCGCTGCCGCTGTACCACCTGTTTCTGGCCGGCCCCACGCCACGCGGCGAATTTTTACAAATGACCGGGCTCGGCGAGCGCACCGCCCGCAGCCTGTTGTCACACCTGATCGAAACCGGGCTGGTTACCAGCACCGGCCATGTTGCCCCGGTGCGTTTTGCCTTTCCGCTCGATGCCTTGCAGTTTCTGCTGCCCGAGTTATACCCCGAAGCCGCTACCCAGGCAGATTGATTGAAAACGGACACCCCATGACTATCAGCACCACCCTCATCAAATCCATTCAGGACATCATGCGCCAGGATGCCGGCGTCGATGGCGACGCGCAGCGGCTGTCGCAGATTAGCTGGCTCTTGTTCCTGAAGATTTTTGACGATCAGGAAGCCGAGCTGGAGATCATGCGCGACGATTATCGGTCGCCCATCCCCGAAGACCTGCGCTGGCGTAACTGGGCGGCGGATGCCGAAGGCATCACCGGTGACGAACTGCTGAATTTCGTCAACAACCGCCTGTTCGGCTCGCTGAAAAACCTGCAGGCCGATGCGGTGCGCGACCCGCGCGCCTTCGTGGTGCAATCGGTGTTTGAAGACGCCTTCAACTACATGAAATCCGGCCAGTTGCTGCGGCAGGTGATCAACAAGATCAACGAGATCGACTTCAACAACCAGCAAGAACGCCACCTGTTCAACGATCTCTACGAAAAAATCCTCAAAGACCTGCAAAGCGCCGGCAATGCCGGTGAGTTCTACACACCGCGCGCCGTCACCCAGTTCATGGTCGATCAGCTCAACCCGCAACTCGGCGAGCGTATTCTCGACCCGGCCTGTGGCACTGGCGGCTTTCTTGCCTGCACGCTGGAACACCTGCGCAGCCAGATCAAAACCGTAGACGACCACCAGACCTGGCAAGCCAGCGTACAAGGCGTGGAGAAAAAACAGCTACCGCACCTGCTGTGCGTTACCAACATGCTGCTGCACGGCATTGAAGTGCCACACCAGATTCGCCACGACAATACCCTAGCCCGCCCGCTGCGCGACTACCGCCCCGGCGAACGGGTTGACGTGATCCTCACCAACCCGCCCTTCGGCGGCACCGAAGAGCCGGGCATCGAAGCCAACTTCCCCGCCGACATCCGCACCAAAGAGACCGCCGACCTGTTTCTGGTGCTGATCATGCATCTGCTGAAAGACGGTGGCCGCGCCGCCGTGGTGCTGCCAGACGGCACGCTGTTTGGCGAAGGCGCCAAAACCCGCATCAAGGAACGCCTGCTCACCGAATGCAACCTGCACACCATCGTGCGCCTGCCCAACGGCGTGTTCAGCCCCTACACCGGCATCAAGACCAACCTGCTGTTTTTCACCAAGGGCCGACCGACCACC
>JAUPTR010000335.1 GCA_030917985.1 Pseudomonadota bacterium
GTCGGGGTGTTCAGCCCCATCGCCGAGTTCAAGCTGCGCTACGAGCTGATGCCCAGGCTCTATCTGCAGGCCATGAGCGGGGTGGCCCAGGCGGTAGACATCTTCTATCGCTTCACCCTGTGAAGGCATGAGCACGACAACGGGAGGCCAAGGCCTCCCGTTTTTCATGGTGCTGTCTGGCAGGGCGGGATTGAGATGGCCCGGAAAAGCAAAAACCCGGCGCGAGGCCGGGTCTTCAGAAGAATGGTGGAGGGAGAAGGATTCGAACCTTCGAAGGCAGAGCCGTCAGATTTACAGTCTGATCCCTTTGACCGCTCGGGAATCCCTCCTGAATGAGCGGCGCATTATGGTCAAATCACTTCTACCTGTCAAACACTAAATGCAAAATAATTTTAAAAAACTTATAAGCGACTGATTTTCCAGCAACGGTGAATTTTCTTGTTCCGAAAATCTTCGGGGACTGTGCGAGCGGAAATTTCGCTAGACTGGCAGCGCTCCGGCAAGCGCTCATCAAAAACGAAGGAGCGCAGGTTAGTTGAGAAATACAGCACACCCCGGGAGCTTAGTAGACCCAAACACTGATCGATCAACCAGACATGATCACGCTGCACGTCGAGCACACCCTGCATTTTTGCCGAATTAGAGAAGGTGGGTGGGTCCATTACAATCAGATCAAATTGCTCTCCGGCAGCCGCCGCATCTTCCAGATAGCGAAATACGTCGGCCCTCACCAGTTGGTGTTGAACCCCAGACAAGCCGTTCAGCTGTAGATTGCGCTGTGTCCACGCCTGATAGGTATTGGACATATCGACCGTGACACTGCTCGCTGCACCGCCGTGTGCCGCATACACAGTAAAGCTCCCGGTGTATGCAAACAAATTGAGAAACCGTTTACCCCGCGCCTCTTCGCGCACCATCGCCCGCGTATTGCGGTGATCCAGAAACAATCCGACGTCGAGATACTGATCCAGATTGACGCTGAATTTCAGCCCACCCTCTTCCACAACAAAGTCGTCACCGCTCTGGCCGGTTTTTTCATATTGATCCAGCCCTTTTTGCCGGCGTCGTTGCTTCAGGTGAATGGCGACGGGCGCCAACTGCAACACATCGGCACAGGCAGCGACAACCGAATCCAGCCAGGCGCGATACAAATCCTCTTCAATTTGCCAGCCGGTTTCTACCTCCTGCAGATGTACCTGATCACCGTATAAATCAACCACAAAGGGATATTCCGGCACGTCGCGATCATAGAGCCGGTAACAACTGATGCCATTACGCCGCGCCCATTTCGCCCAATGGCGCAAATTCTTGCGCAGGCGATTGGAGAATGCAGAGATATCGGCCATCAATCAGCCTCCTGCTGCAACAGACGTTGATACACCGGTTCTGGCACATACTTGCGTACTACATCCTGCCACCCCTCCGGGCCAACCAAACCCTTTACCATGGTTGAGCTGACCTCTGCAATCTCACGCGGCGGCATCAGGAACACGGTTTCGATATCACCAAACAAATCGCCATTGATGTAACGCATGGTGCGTTCAAATTCATAATCACTGGCGGTTCGCACGCCACGCAGAATGTAATTGGCGCCCACAGATTTTGCATAACGCACCAGAAACTGGTTGGCAAAGGACTCAACCCGCAGATGCGGCAAATGACTGGTCGCCTCGCGCAACAAATGCAGGCGTTCGTCAGAACCAAAGGTGTAACGCTTGTCGGGATTTTCGCCCATGGCCACAATCAGCTCGTCAAACAGCTTGACGCCCTGCTCGATCATCCATAAATGGCCGTTGGTAACGGGATCAAAACTCCCCGCGTAGACCGCTCTTCTCATACGCCAGTTCCTTCATTGTGTCGATTTCGCGCAGTGTACAGCTTACCGGTATTGAGAGCGTACTGCCGGATGCAGATGCTGCAGAGCAGCAAACAAAAGTTGACCGTCCGGTGTCAAACTGATGAACTAATGGCATCAGTAGCAGAAAGCCGTAGATGCCGTACTTTCCCAATCACCCGCAACGTATTTCTCTCAACGATGAGGCCCACGCCCGCCCCTTCGAGTCGATCAACAGCCCCGCCAGGCTGTCTTATCTGGCATATCTGAATCACTCGGTCAGTTACGACGACGACCTGGCATGGATATCCGACCTCTGCCAGCGCTACGACGTAAGGCAGCCCCGCCCCGGCAGCAATCACTTTGCTGCCGATTTCGGCGCATTCCGCTGCAAATGGGCGCGCCACTCTGAATTCACCAGCCTGACATTTACCCGGCATGGCGAATTTCGTGATCCGTTTGCCATCCCGGCCTTGCTGCATGTGCCCGAAGACTGGCTGAAGCAGATACCGGGAGAAATTCTTGCTGCAGCACACGCAGGACTGGAAGTGCAACGTTTGTTACCCGGCCACATTGCCGAAATTGGCACGGAATTTTTTCGCGGCAACGATTTGATCGGTGCGCAGATTGGCGATGGTGCCGGTGCCGTTTTTACTGACTTTCGCGTGCATGCAGATGGATTTTCGCGCTTCCTGATCAGCGACATTCAGCTTGGCGCGAGGCAGGCGGGGCGTATGCTGCAACGATTGTTCGAAATCGACACCTACCGGATGATGGCTTTTCTGGCGCTGCCACTAGCCAAGAACCTTTCGCCACAATTAACCGAGGCGGATGGCGAACTAACCGAAATCACCAGACAAATGGCGCACGCCTCACAGGAAGACGAACCGATTCTGCTGGATCGCCTGACCAAGCTGGCAGGCAAGATCGAGGCATCGATTTCGGCATCGGATTACCGCTTTAGCGCCGCCCACGCCTACTACGCGATTGTTGAACGCCGCATCAACGAACTGCGCGAATCGCGCATTCCGGGCATGCAACCTTTCCGCGAATTCATGGAACGGCGCCTGACACCGGCGATGGATACCTGCGGCTCGGTGGCCCGCCGGCAGAAAATGCTGGCGGAGCGGATTGACCGGGCATCCGATTTGTTGCGTACTCGCGTCGACATTACCCGCGAGAAGCAGAACCAGCAGTTGCTGGAACAAATGAACAAACGCTCCCAATTGCAGCTGCGCCTGCAGGAAACGGTGGAAGGGTTATCCGTTGCCGCCATTACCTATTACACGGTTGGCCTGATCGGTTATGGCGCCAAGAGTCTGAAATCCGTTGGCATCCATCTGAATCCGGAACTGGTGATGGGGCTATCGATTCCGCTGATTGCCGGCTCGGTGTGGCTGAGCATGCGCTCGATGCGCAAGGGAATGGCAAGGGAAATGGGCGGCCACTAAACCAGCGCCGTGCGCACCCGGCATCAGTCGAACCAGATGTTCCAGAACAGGTCGATCTGGCTTTCCTGACCGGCCTTGGCCACTACCGACCATTGCCGCGAGATGGTATACGTCAACTTGACAGCTGCACTGGCTGCATCCACGCCCTGCTCGTAGACCAGATAAGCCTTGTCGGACAGGCGTTTGCCAATCGCCACCACTTGCTGGGTTGCAGTGCTGGAAGCGCCATTAGCCTCTGACACGCTGGTTGTACTGCGCGAACGCAACCCTATTTCGTCGACACCAAATCGGCCGGCAATTTGCTGCTGCAAGCTGGTTGACTGATCGCGTGACAATAATGCGGTTGCCGCAGCAATCAGGATATCGGCATCGGCTTTCTGCTGGCCACCCTCAGCCGGGGGACGCCCAAGAATCAACCACGACAGTTTTTCCTGTTCCGACATATCGGAGTCGGCAATCAAGGTCAAACGCGGCGACTGCAAGGTTCCGGTGAGATGAATTCCCGGCTCGACCGCCAGATTCTCGCGCACCGCAACCACGTCCAGTCCGGGGTTTTCCAGCGGCCCCTGAAACGCCAGGGCGCCCCGGGTAATTTTCAGATCCTGACCATAGGCGGTATAGCGGCCTCCATCCGAACGTACCGTGCCGACCACACTCAGCGGCTGGCCACGCACCGACTTGACCCGTGCAGTGCCCGTCAGGCCGGTCCGAATCCCCCAGCCCTCGAAACGCAGTTGTTTACCCAGATCAAGATCCAGCACCAGCGATAAGGGCAGCTTTTGCTGGTGACCATTATTTTTACGCTGCCTGCCAACAATCACTACGTCGTCGGACAAGGTTGGTACACCGCCTCCGTTAAAGCGGAAAAAGCCGCGATCCGCACGCAACTTGCCACTGACATCCAGCTTGCCGTCAGCCAGCCGGGCATTGGCATCGCCGGACAACGTCAGCTGCATATCGGGCCGGTTCATCGCAACAAAATGATCGGTTGTCAGCCTCAGTTGCCCAGCCGCCACATCCTGCAAAAAGCTCAGCTGACCCTGCGCGCCCAGCACACCATCGCCGCCCTGTATCTGCAGCTTTTCGATCTGGATACCTGCGCTATCGAGTGTTGCCTGCAGCTGACCATTTTTGTAGCTCATGCCCCAATCGGGGTTGTTCAGTTGCAATTGCTCGGCACGCATCTCACCCGACCAGCGCAAATGCCCCGGCAAACCATCGGCAGCCATCCGGCCGTTCATCATTCCTGCCACCGACAACTGCGGCCCAAGCATCGGCCCCAGCCATGACAGCGACGGAATGTCGAATACCACAGCCAACGCCAGCGGGCGAGGAACCTCACCACCGCCAGACCACCCATGCAGCTGGCCACTGGCCTTGCCGAAATCACGGCTCACCAGTTGCGCATCCAGATTGAATTTGTCTGCCTGTGCAAGAAGATTCAGCTCCAGCTGCCGCAATGCCAGAGGCAGCATTGAGCCATCGCCGCGCTCCAGCTGCACATCGCCATCGCTTCGATACAAACGCGCCTGTCCCTGCCAGCCGCCAGCCTGTGTCAGCCGCCAATCTCCTGACAGACGCAAGTCGGTATGCAGCGGCAAGCTGACGCCACTTGCCTGCATAAAATGCAGCAACTGGACCTCCGACAGACTGCCTTGCAGAACAGCGCCCTGCGGGCCCCAGTCGGTCTGCTGCAATTTGAGCACGCCACCTGCAAGCAGTAGCTCTGCCGGGCCAAGGTGCACTTGTCCGGACGCCAGCTGCAGGCTCGCTGGCTCACGCAGCAAGACATCCAGCAGGCCACGCCCACTGAACCGTGTCAGCCGTCCCTGCCAGCCCTCTGCACCTTGCCAGGCGCCCGTTGCGGCAAGTGACAGCTGCTGCTTTTGCCCCTGATATTCTGCGCTGGCATCGGCAGTCAACTGATGCAGCGACTGACTGCCATTCAACCTGCCGCTCAGCTGCGGCACCCGCACATCACCCCACCCCAAATCTCGGCCTTGCAGCTCGATCTGTGCTGGCGCATCCCTGAGGCGCGGCAAATTCACCTGTAACTGCAGCAGCTCTGCTTGTAACTGCCCTGGTCCGTGCAATTGCTGTATCTGCAGCGAGCCCTCGACCAGTGGCCTGCGCAGCTCACCCGAGAGCATGACGGCAGCACTCGCCCGCCCCTGCCACTCTGCCAGAACACGGGAAAAGTCAGGCACGTCCAGCTGCAACTGCAACTGATCGCCAGAGCGCCCAAGTGCACCACGCACGCTCAACTGCGCAGTACCCAGAGCCAGACGCAGATCGGCCTGCGAAACCGACTCCCCCACCAGGCGCAACTGGCCGGAGGCCTGTACGACTTGCCCTTTCAGGCTGCTATGATCCAACGCCAGCCGCAACCACACATCCGGCGGTCCTCCCAGCCGGCCGGTCAGATTCACCTGCCCGTTCAAGTCTGCAACAGGAAATGCGCCAAACGACGCTGGATTAAAATGGCGCAAGTTCACCGCCAGTTGTGCAGCACGGCGCGGCGCCAGATCCAGCAAGCCGTTCAGTTCGGCGCTGGCGGCCCCTGCCGACAACAGTAGCTTCTGCAAATGCAACTGCGGGCCCTGCTTCAGTGACCGCAAACGCAGCTCACCGCTGGCGGCCATCCGGGGATCCTTTACCGCAAGACGCAGCGTCGGTTGCTTGAGTGAGCCCCCCAGAACCAGCTGCCCCGACAGACGCGTGGCGAGCAGCGTGCTGTAGAGTCGGGCGACATTCACCTCGCGGATGTCGGCATGCAGATTCAGCGCCTTGGGGCTCAACGAGCCTCGCAGGGCCAACCATCCGCCGGGCAGTTGCAGCTCCAACTGCTTCAGGCGCAGCTGATCGCGCGCCAGGTAAGCTTCGCCTGTCGCCTGCACCAAAGGCAGACGATGCCGATCCCAGGCACCAGGCAAGCGATTGTCGAGCGCCAGAGCGACTGAGAGTTGCCCGGTCATCGGGGCCACATCCATTTGTGCCAGCAAATCGGTTTTGGGGGCACCTTCATGCCAGGCGGCAAGATCGATGCCGCTGGCACGTAAACGGGCACGCGGCAGCAGGCGCACCGGATCGCTGGCAAACGGATGCACTTGTGCATCCCCCGCCAGCATCACTTCGCCGGTGTTGCCCTGCAGATCAAGCTGGATATCAGCCAACGTGCCAAAGGCCCGCAAACTGGCTTGCAGCGCACGCCCCTGCAGGCCCAGATCGGCATGGATATCGGCTTTAAGGGCAAATGGTGCAAGAGCATCAAGGCTGGCCTTGCCTTGCACACGGCCCCACGGTGAATACAGCTGCTCAAGCGCCAGTTGGTAGCGTCCGTCGCGCAACCCCAGATTGCCGCGGATGGCATTCAATTCCAGCGCCTGCGGCAGCAGCCAGAGCTGATCCAGCGCAATATGATCAATCTGAATCTGCAAGGGGAGGTTCAGGCTTTGCGGCAACGTCACCGGCTCATCGCTGCCTGCAGTGGTAAGACGCAACACCCCCAGCTGCAAGGAAGTCACATGCAGGCGGCGTTGCAATAACTCGGCAGCTGACCAGCGCAAGCGCAATCGATCCACTCGCAGCAGCGTTTTGCCTGCCTGCACGCGCAAATCGGTCAGCGTCACATCATTGAGCCATTGCCCTTGCCAGCCCCCCAGCTGAACACTACCGCCGCTGAGCGAAATCAGTAAACGCAGCGCCGCATCGATACCCGCTCGGGTTTGCAGTGCAGCAACCGTACCAACCAGCAACAACAGAGACAACAGCCAGCCCAGCAGCCACAAACGTGAGCGCCGGCGGGCAGGCATGTGTGCGGCAGCTTGACGCATCAGAACGCCAACCCGATCGACATGTGCGCGCGCCACTGCTGGGCTGGCTCGCCAAACGCCACATCAGCAGCAATCGCCCCCACCGGGCTGAGCCAGCGAACGCCCACACCGTAACCACGATGCAACGTGACATTGCTCCATGAGCTGGTGGCATCGCCGGCATCGATGAATGCCGCCCAACGCCAGCTCGGCGCAAACGCATGCTGATATTCGATGGTAGCGGATGCGGTGACAGCACCACCAATCACCGCACCGTTCTGGGGCACACCGATCGATTGATAGTCATAGCCGCGTTCCGAATTGACGCCACCAATCCGGAACAACCAATACGAGGGCACCAGAGCATCCTGTTCGGCAAACACCTGGCCCACATCGCCACGCAGCAACAGGTAGCCCGAACGCCAAGGCATCGGGCTATACAAGGAGAGCCTGCCAAAAGCGTGCACAAACGAGGTATCCGACAATAGCCGGCGTGCGGCACCAGCAACACGCACGGAAATCACGTTACCCAAAGCTGGAGAAATCGGATCATCCAGATCACGCCGGTTCCAGTTGTACCCCAGCACCAGTGCCTGCAAGCGGGAGGCATCGGCATCGTCGCCCACTACCGACGACTCCCGCTCATAGGTTAATGCCAGCAGGGTTTTGATATTGCCGATATCACGTTAGCGGCCTACCCCGATTTTATATATCTGCGAATCGACGTTCTGTACCTGGGTGCTCTCATTGTTAGCAAACACGCTCTCGACATAACCCTTGGCAGTCAGCGGTGTGGCCAACTTGGCCTCGGCAAACTGGCGGCGGGTTTCCAGGCTGGTGTTGGCGTTGAAAATCCAGCCCTGGTCGGCAACGTTGGCGTGCTGATAGTTCACCTCGACGCGGGCGCCGGTATTGGTGTTGTAACCCACGCCAAAGCCGACCCGCTGTCGCTGCGCCTCTTTGACCTTGACCAGCACCGGCGTAAGTAAAGGCTGATCGGGCGCTGGATCAACATCCACAATCACCGACGAAAAATACGGCGTTCCCTGCAATGCCGACTGGAAATCGAGCAAACTGCTGCGCCGATATGGCACCCCCGGCTCGATGCGGGTCAAGCGCGTAACCACCCGTTCCGGCAAACGCTGCAACCCCTCTACCTGAATCGGCCCCAGCGTGACCAACGGGCCGCTGTCCACCTGCAGTTGCAGGCGGGCGGTGCGACTATCGGCATCCAGCAATGCCTCACTCATCACCAGACTGGCCAACGGATAACTGTCGGCCAGCAACAGCGCCAGGCTCTGCTTTTTGCTGGCATCCCAATCATCCTGGCGGAAACGGCTCTCCGGCTTGAGGCTGATTTGCGCCAGCATTTTTTCACGCCATTGCTCAACATCCGGATGTTCGCTGAGCGGCCCGCTCAGCTCCAGCCGCAAGGATTCGACCAACACTGGCGGCCCTGGATCGATGTCATAGCGCAACACCGCCAGGCCATCTTTTTCGTCCAGCGTTGCCAGAATCTGAACCTCGAGAAAACCCTCGGTTGCCAGCAAGGAACGGATTTGTGCCGGCGCTGCCCGGAACAGGCGCTGTATCTGATCGATATTGATATCGCCGCTGTCCTGCCATTTATATAAATCAAGATGCGACAGCAACGGCTGATAGGCTTCATCCACGTTGATCTGCACCGTATAACTGGCGGCTTGTGCCAGATTCAGGCAACACGCCACCAGCAACACCAGAATCGGATGCAGGCGACGCAACAGGATCAACATCATTACTCCGGAAAGACAGGGCAGCCAGCCATAGCAACCCGGTTGCCACAGCCAGCCGACTCGGGAGGCAAGGATTATAGTTTGCGCAGGATGACGCTACCGACCGAATAGCCGGCGCCAAA
>JAUPTR010000336.1 GCA_030917985.1 Pseudomonadota bacterium
GGTGGCAACGGCATTGCCCCCCACCAGGCAGGCGCTCAGTGCCAGCAGCAAACCGGCGGCAATACCGAATTTCTTGATTCTTACACTCATGGTTTTCTTTCAGGTGGAAAAACCGGTTCAGGTCAACGCATGCCGAACCAGCAGGTTTTTAAGCGGCGTCAGGCGGTCGGTCAGGCCCAGGCCCAAATTGCGCAACCCGGCCAGCAGCGGGTTGCGGTTGTTAAACAGTTTCTGCAGGCTGTCGCACACCAGCTGCATCATCAGCACATCTTCCTTGCGGCCGCGCTCATAGCGGCGCAGCAGCATATAGTTGCCCGGATCGGTCTGCGCATCGGCTTCACGCAGCAATTGCGCCAGCAGGCGCGCATCCTGAAAACCGAGATTCACGCCCTGCCCTGCCAGCGGGTGAACGTTGTGTGCGGCATCGCCAATCAGCGCCAGGCGCGGCTTGACGGTTTGCGGCAGGCGCAGCAGGCGCAGCGGGAAAGCCGCCGCCGGGGTAATCAAGCTTAGTTGCCCGAGCGTGTTATCGCCAGCGATAGCCACCCGTTCACACAAGGCTGCCGGGGATAACTGCACCAGTGCATCGGCTTTTTCGTCGAATGTTGACCACACCATCGACATGCGATTGCCCGGCAGCGGCAACCAGGCGAGGATGCCATCCTCGAAAAACCATTGCCGCGCCACACCGCGATGCGGTTTTTCGCAGGCAAAATTGGCCACCACGCCCTTTTGCAGATACGGATCGGGATTGGCGGCGATGCCCGCCTGCGTGCGCACCCAGCTATTCGCGCCGTCGGCACCAATCAGCAGTTTTGCCTGCAGGCTGCGGCCATCTTCCAGTTGCAGCGTGGCCAGCTCGTCGTCCCAATGCAACGTTGTCGGGCGGCAGGGGGTGATCACCGTCACGTTCGGGCACTCGGCCAGACCTTGCCACAAGGCATCCTGCAGCAGTCGGTTTTCAAGGATGGTGGTCAGCTCATGGCCGCCAACATCCGCTGCCGAAAACTGCAGGCCATGCCCCTTGCGGTCGCCGTGAATCGACATTTCGTGCACTGCCGCCAGCCGCTTTGGCGGCATGCGCTGCCAGGCGCCGATATCGCGCAGAAACTGCTTGTTGCCGGGGCTGATGGCGTAAACGCGCGCATCCCAGCTTTCGTCCTGCGGCAAGGGTGCCGGTGCGCGGCCTTCCAGCAGCGCCACCGAGTAGCGACTATTGGCCAGCGCCAGCGCCATGCTGGCGCCCACCAGCCCGCCGCCCACAATCACGATATCGAATTGTTCAGTCATGGCTTTATCTTGATTATTTCGTGCCAAAAATCATGCGATTGGTAAAAAAGCGCCGCACGCCCGGCAGCAGATCCAGCGCCAGCAGCCCCACGCTACGCGTGAGTTGCAGCCAGGTCGGGTGCTCGTCAAACACCTGGATCAGCAAATCGGTAAAGCCTACCGTCAGGTTGGCATCCAGCCGCCGCCGCTGGCTGAATTGCTGCAGCATCGCAGCGTCGCCAATGCGCGGGCGCGGCGTGGTCAAAATCAGCTTGGCCAGATCCAGCGCATCGCGCAGCCCCAGATTGAAGCCCTGCCCCGCCACCGGGTGCAGCGCCTGCGCCGCGTTGCCGATCAGCGCCACGCGCTGCGCCACGTTATTGTTGAGCTGGCGCAGATACAGCGGGAAAGCGCTACGCGGGCCGACCTTGACCAGTTTGCCGGCACGGTCGCCAAACGCCTGCTGCAGCTGCTGCAGGAAAGTCGCGTCATCCCACGCCAGCACCGTCGGCGCGTTTGCTTCGGTTTGCGTCCACACCAGCGCAAAACCTTCGCCACGCGGCAGCATGGCAATCGGGCCGGACTGGCTGAAACGCTCGTAAGCCACGCCGCCATTGGGTTTATCGGCAAACACATCGGCAATCACCGCTTGTTGCTGATAAGCGCGGCTGTAGCGCTTGATCTGCGGCAGCATCTCCACGCTGCGGCCACCATCGGCCAGCACCAGCAGTTGCGCGGTGGTCATTTTACTGGCGCCGTTCACGTCCACCTTGGCCACGGCATAGTGTGCCAGCGTTTTCACTTGCTGCAGTTGTGCGCCGGTCAGGTAATCGACATCGCTGGTCAGCAAGGCCTGATGCAGCGCCGCGTGTAAATCGCCGAAATTCACCACATAACCCAGCGCCGGCAACTGCATTTCTTCGTGGCTGAGTTTCACCCGGCCCAGCGCGCCCTGCTGCGACACATGCACGGTTTCAATCGGCGTGCGCTGCGCCACGTGTTGCCACACGCCCAGTTGCATCAATTCGTCACAACTGCCCCACGACAAAGCCAGCGCCCGCGGATCGTCGCCCGGCACACTGGCACGGGCTTCCACCAGCGCCACGTCCAGCCCCTGGCCTTGCAGCTTTAACGCCAGCGCCGCGCCCACCGGGCCGCCGCCGACAATCAACACATCGTAATGATCGCGCATCAACCCTGCCCCGCCATCACCGCTTCAATCTCCGCCACGGTTTTCGGCGTGCCGGCAGTGAGAACCTCGTTGCCGCCGGCCACAATCGCCACATCGTCTTCAATACGAATGCCGATATTGGCCAGCGCTGGCGGCACATTGTCGGCCGGGCGCAGATACAGCCCCGGCTCCACCGTCAGCACCATGCCCGGCTGCAGCTCGCGCCATTGGCCGTTGAGCTTGTAATCGCCAACGTCGTGCACATCCATGCCCAGCCAGTGGCCGGTGCGGTGCATGTAAAACTGCTTGTAACTTTCGCTTTCGATCACGCTGTCCACGCTGCCTTGCAGCAGCTTCAGGTCGAGCATGCCCTGCACCAGCACTTTCAGCGCCGCGTCGTGCGGCATGTTCCAGGTGTTGCCGGGTTTGGCGGCGTTTATCGCCGCGTATTGCGCTGCCAGCACGATTTCGTAAACGTCTTTCTGTGCTGCGCTGAACTTACCGTTGACCGGAAAGGTGCGGGTGATATCCGCCGCGTAGCCATGCAGCTCGCAGCCGGCATCGATCAGCAGCAGGTCGCC
This sequence comes from Pseudomonadota bacterium, assembly GCA_030917985.1. Taxonomy (GTDB): domain Bacteria; phylum Pseudomonadota; class Gammaproteobacteria; order Burkholderiales; family SCOH01; genus CALMFQ01. The sequence goes on from JAUPTR010000336.1 coordinate 3,022, forward strand.
ATCGCGCAGCTCGGCGTTGTTTTCCACATAATGCAGCACGCAGGCATTGGCGCCACCGGCAACAATGCTGGTGTAGGCGGGAAAGCGACTGCCGTTGCGGTAGAACTCGTGGATCAGCTCCGCTTCCACCTGATATTCAAACTGCCCCGGCCGGGTAAAAGACATCGCCCGCGCATGCGCATCGCGCGAAATCTGCCCGGCGCGGCGCATCGTCGCCAGCTCGCTTTCGTCCTTGAACAAGCGCATTTCGTGCACCAGCGAGCGCAGATCGAGGATTTCTTTCGGCGCTTGCACGCCAGTGCGGGCGCGGCTGCGCACTTCGTTGAGCCAGCCGATCAGGCGGCTATCCCAGGCCGGATCAGCGCCGAGCGTGGCATACAGCTTCGGCTGGTTTTCCAGCAGCGACGGCATCATCTTGTCCAGCTCGTCGATCGGATATGCCTCGTCAAAACCGAACTGCTCGCGCGCCGCATCCGGGCCATAACGGAAACCATCCCAAATCTCGCGCTCAACGTCTTTATTGCGGCAAAACAGCAAGCTACGGCGCAAATCGCCGGCAAACAACACCAGCACCGCCTCTGGCTCACCAAAGCCGCTCAGATAAAAAAAACTGCTGTCAAAACGATAAGGAAACTGCGTATCGGCGTTGCGCGCCAGCTCCGGCGAAGTCGGCAACACCGCAATGCCCTCCCCCATCAATCCGGCAAGACGGGCGCGGCGGGTGATCTGCATGGCTAGGGACATGATCAGGCTTCAGCAAATGGCAATCCCGCCATTATAAGGGATGGCGGGGGCTTGGGCGGCATTGCTGCATGCCTGGCCGATATGGAGACTGTGTTTGCGGCAGGCTGAGTGCCGGGTTACGGTAACCACTGCGAAGCTGCGGATACGGAATTTCCGCAACGTAGAGCTTCAAGCTTCAAGCCGCTCTGGTACTGGCCTGCAGGCCGGCTTGCAAGCCAATAGCAGAGCGGGCTGCAGCGCGATGCCTGAAACCGGGTGGTGTTGCACTATTCCGGAGCCTTTGAATCCAGCCAGATGCTTACCGGGCCATCGTTGACCAGGCTGACTTTCATGTCGGCACCAAAAATGCCCTGCTGCACCGGCTTGCCGAGTGTGGTGGTGAGTGCTTCGAGGAAGGCGTGGTACATCGGCTGGGCAAAATCCGGGCGGGCGGCGCGGCTGTAGCTGGGGCGGGTGCCTTTTTTGGTGCTGGCGTGCAGCGTGAACTGGCTGATGGCAAGGATCTGGCCGCCGGTATCCTGCACCGAACGGTTCATCTGCCCGGCTTCGTCGCTGAATATACGCAGCGCAACAATCTTGCGGCACAGCCAGTCGATATCAGCCGGCGTATCCGCAGCTTCGATACCCACCAGCGCCAGCAGGCCGGCATCAATCTGGCCGACAATCGCACCGTCAACCCTGACAGCAGCTTCGCTCACCCTTTGCAGCAACACGCGCATGCTTCAGGCCTCGCGGTGATCGCGGCGGAACACAAGCTTGCAGCCTTCCGATGCGCCAGATTCAAAACGATAGCCATCCAGATCAAAATCCTTGAGGCCATCCACCGATTCGACGCGGTTCTGGATCACGAAGCGCGCCATCAGGCCGCGTGCACGTTTGGCATAGAAGCTGACAATCTTGTACGGGCCATTGCCCTTGCGATCCTGGAATACACAATCGATTTGCGGTGCGGCGAGTTTTTTCGGCCGTACCGATTTGAAATATTCTTCCGAGGCCAGATTCAGCAACAGCGGCTTGTCCTGCTTTGCCAGCTCGGCATTCAGCGCATCGGTGATGATGTCGCCCCAGAAGGCGTACAGATCCTTGCCACGCGGGTTGGCCAGCTTTGTGCCCATTTCCAGCCGGTACGGCAGCATCAGATCCAGCGGCCGCAGCAGGCCATACAGCCCGGAGAGGATGCGCAGATGGTGCTGTGCGTAATCCAGCTCTGCAGCGCTGAAACTGGCCGCATTCATGCCTTCATAGACATCGCCCATGAATGCCAGCAGCGCCTGTTTGCCTTCCGGCGGCGCGTAGTGACATTGCCAGGATTGATAACGGCCGACGTTCAGCACCGCCAGTTGATCACTGATATCCATCAGCGCGGCGATGTCCTGCGGGCTTTTTTCGCGTAACAGGTCGATCAGCAATTGCGAGTGGTCGAGAAAATCCGGCCGGGTAAACGGCACGGCAGCCGGTGCCGGCGCGTAATCGAGGGTTTTGGCGGGAGAAACAAGCAGCAACATGAGGCAGATCCGCAGTGAATACAGGCGGCTATTCTAATCGCGGAACCCGCAGCACCCCAAATCGCGCACGGCACCAGGCTGCAAGCGGCGCCGGCACTGGCTTGCAGGCCGGGCTGCAAGCCAGTATCCATGCGGGTTTCAGCGTAGTGCCAGATGACCCCACAGGCTATCGTAAACATGCACCGAGCCGGTTGCGCCACCGGCCAGCAAAGACGTCTGGCGGTGTATCACCAGTAGCTTGCCGTCATCGCCAAGCGTGACGGACGACGGCAGGGTTGGATCGGGTGGCGACAAACCGCATCCGGGTAAGCTTGAAACAACAGCAGGATTTGCCGCTACCGGCGGCGTTGCCCCGGCACGGATTGCCGCCTGTGCCAGATCAAAACCCAGCGCACGGCGCATTTGTTGCTCTTGTGACGTTGCCATGTTGCACCTCCCATTCAGCATTGCGGGCACATGAGGGTTATCGGCCGCGTTGCCCGATGGCTTGAGCCCGCTGCTGCTTCTGGATACCAAGCAAGCCACATGCCAATCCGGGCAAGCCAGGCAGGATCGTCGCAACCCATGCCCCGTACAGCCGGCAATGCCATGCCAATGTCAATTTCACCGACACAAAACCGCCACAAATTGCCGCTAAGGTAGGCGGTTGTTCAACAGGAGCCAACCATGCGGGTATTGATGCTGTCTGATGTGTATTTTCCAAGGGTAAACGGTGTATCCACGTCAATCAGCAGCTTTCGCAGCGTGTTGGGGCAGCTCGGCGTCAGCAGCACTCTGCTGGCGCCGGCCTATCCGCAGCACAATGACAGCAACGATGCCCAGCAACAGATTGTGCGCGTGCCCGGCCACTATCTGCCGTTTGACCCGGAAGACCGGCTGATGCGGCGCCGCGCCCTGCGCGAGCAGCTGCGGCAACTCGACCCGGACAGCTATGACCTGATCCACATCCAGACGCCGTTTGCCGCCCACTATGCCGGCGTGGCGCTGGCGCGGCGTTATGGCAAGCCGGTGCTGAGCACCTACCACACGCTGTTTGCCGAATACATCCACTGTTATGCGCCGTGGCTGCCGTCGTCGCTCGGGCGCAAGCTGGCGCAGGGGCTGTCGCGGCGCCAGTGTAATGCGGTGGACACGGTGATTGCCCCATCGCGCATCATGTACGACACCCTGCGCAGTTATGGCATCCAGAGCCACATTGAGGTGATCCCTACCGGACTGCCGCTGGCGCAGTTTGCCCACGGCGATGGCGCACGTTTCCGCCAGCAGCATGGTATTGCCGCCAAGCGGCCGGTGGCCTTGTATGTGGGCCGTGTGGCGCACGAAAAGAATCTGCCGCTGCTGCTGCAGATGATGCAGCTGCTGCGCAGCCGCCAGCCGGATTTATTGCTGGTGATTGCCGGCGAAGGCCCGGCCCTGCCCGGCCTGCAACGTCAGGTGGAAAAACTCGGGCTGCAACAGCAGGTGTCGTTTATCGGCTATCTGGATCGGCAAACGACGCTGATCGACTGCTACCACGCGGCCGATGTATTTGTGTTTCCGTCGCTCACCGAAACCCAGGGGCTGGTGTTATTGGAAGCAATGGCCTGCGGCGTGCCGGTGGTGGCTGTGCCGGCGATGGGTGCGGCAGAAATCGTGCTGGCGGGAAAAGGCGCGCTGCCCGTGGCTGCCAACGCCAGCGCCTTTGCCGACGGCGTTGGCAGCCTGCTGTCGCAGCCGGACAAACGTCAGCGCATGGCGCAGGCCGCGCGCAGCTGGGCCAATGAGTGGTCGGATCAGGCCACGGCGGGGAGATTGCGCGATTGTTATGAGCGACTGCTGGCGAGCAAGGTGCAGCAGAGCAGCGAAATCAGCCGTCTGACGGCACCGTTGCCGTAGCCGGCACCCCGCGCACCACGGCAAAGGTGCCGCTGGCGCGCATCACCAGCCGATTGCCGACTTTCAGCCGGCAATCGGCAAAACCCAGACGCGAGCCGACGCGCAGGATTTCGACGTGCGCTTCCAGCCATTCGCCGAGCCGGGCCGGGGCCAGAAATTCCGATGAGAGATTGGCAGTCACCATTGGCAACGGCGGATTATGCGATTGCGACAGGTTGATGCCGAGCGCGGTGTCGGCCAGTGTCAGCAACATGCCGCCGTGGGCATTGCCGTGCAGGTTGAGGTGATGCGGCTGGATACGCAGGCCGATCACCAGCGTGTTGCCCTCGTGGCGCGCAAACAGCGGGCCGAACTGCATCACAAACGGGCTGCCGAGCGGCAACACGTGGTAGCCGGCGGGAATGTCGACGGGCTCACGCATGCGACAGCGCCAGTGGTTTTTGCCAGAACAGCGCCCTGCCCGCCTGCGGATCAAGCTGATACGGCGCAAAACCCGCCTTGCGATAACTGGCCTGCGCGCCGAGGTTGTTTTCCAGCACTTCCAGCGTCAGCTTGCAGCAGCCCAGTTGCCGTGCAATCAGCTCGGCACGCGCCAGCAGCCGGGCGGCAATGCCGCGCTGGCGGAAATCCGGCAGCACCACAATGTCGTGGACATTCAGCAGCGGCTTGCAGGCAAAGGTGGAAAAGCCCTCCATCGCAATCAGCAAGCCGACAAACACCTCGCCCTGATGCGCCAGCAACACATGGGCACCGGGGCGATGCGCCAGCGCATCCGGCAAATGGCGCAACACCTCATCTGCCAGGGGCTGGCCACCGCCCATCGGATCTTGCGCATACACATTGAGCAGCGACACCAGCGCCTGCCGGTGTGAAAGCAGGCTCAGATCGGCAGCGGTCACTTCCACGATGGCGGCGGGCTGGCTCATTTGGCGTAGGTTTTATCCAGATAGGCAATGATGTCCGCCGACTCGAACATCTCGGTATCGGTGTTCGGGTCGATCAGGAACGGTACCTGCACCTTGCCATATTGCTTGAGGAAGGCGTCGCGCTTGGTGTTGGGCAGCGGCTTGTATTTGCCCGGCTTGACGCGCATTCTGGCTGGCCCCATGTCGGCCCACTGCTGCTTGCCGAGGTTGATCAGGCGATAGGGCAGCTCCAGCTGGCACAGGCGTTCGCGCACCAGGCGGGTGTAGGGGCTGGATTCAAAGCCGTACAAGGTCAGCGGCTCTTCCGGCTCGACCGACGGCCGGGCGTACAGATGGCCGGTAAAACGCACCGCCCAGGCCAGATTGGAACGGATCACGCCGCTCAGTGAGGGCAGCAGTGCGCTGGGCGGCGCTTCGCCGCGATACTGGTTGAACAGGTATTGCACCACATTACGCGCACCACGCATGCCGTAATCGACATTCGGGTCGTAAAGGAACGGCACCTGCTTCATGCCCGACAAGGCTTCCAGATCGGCGGTAAAACGGCTGCCTTTTTTCGGGCAGGGGATGATCGATACGTCGAGGTTCAGCTCGGTCAGCGCCTCGCGCACCAGCCGGCATTCGGCGTCGTCTTCGCGGTCAAACAACATCAATGCACGTTTTGGCGGTTGCACCTGCTTGCTGCCGCTGGTGCCACGCCAGCCGCGCACGGTGGAGGCTGCGGTAGACAGCAGCACATCGAGCAAATGGTTCATTTCCAGATATCCCAAGTGAATAATTTCGAGACCCGAACTATACCCTGCCATCGGGCAACAAAACAGCGGCCAATTGTCATTTCCGGGTGAGCAACTGCGCAGATAAGCGCCAAATCACACCAGCACCACCGATTTGATCTGCGCCCATACCGGCATGCCCGGCGCCAGTTGCAGCAGATGATGCGAACGGCGGGTGATGCGGGCGACAATTTCACTGCCTCCGGCATCCAGCCGCACCAGCGCATGCGCCGGATGTTCCGCCGGCGAAGTGGTCAGCACCGTGGCCGGCAGACGGTTGAGAATGCTACTGTCAGGATGATCGTGCAGTGCCAGGCTCACATCGCGAGCATGAATCCGCACCCGCCTTGCCTGCCCCGGCCACAGGCCGCTGGCCGGTACCTGCAGCGTCACCCCCGGCGCCTGTAACGTTGCCAGCTGGTAATGCGTATCGACATCTGTCACCTGCGTCTGCAGCACCACGCTGATTTCGTCGGCAAATTCCGGCGGCAGATCAAAACGGCTCAGCACCTGGCTTGGCGCGCCCTGTGCCACCACCCGGCCCTGCTGTAGCAGCAGCAGATGGTCAGCCAGCCGCACCACTTCTTCAAAAGCGTGGGTGACGTAAATCAGCGGGATATCCAGCTCGCGCGGCAGGTTTTCCAGATACGGCAGAATTTCCTGCTTGCGGGCAAAGTCCAGCGCCGCCAGCGGCTCATCGAGCAACAACAGCTGCGGCGAAGCCAGCAAGGCGCGGGCGATGGCCACCCGCTGCCGCTCGCCGCCAGACAAACGATCCGGCCGGCGCGCCAGCAGGTGGCCGATGCCGAGCAGATCGATCACCTGCTGCCAGCCTGCGCGCCGTTGTGCGGCCGGTGTGCGTTGCCAGCCAAAACGCAGATTGGCAGCCACATCCAGATGCGCAAACAGGCTCGGCTCCTGAAACACCATGCCGATCTGGCGTTGATGCAGCGGCACAAAGCGTTGCCCGGCATCGTTCTGCCAGCATTGCTGATTAAAGCTCAGGCTGCCGCGTGCGGCGGGCTCCAGCCCGGCAATGCAGCGCAACAGCGAGCTTTTGCCCGAGCCGGAGGGGCCAAACAGCACCGATACGCCACTGGCCGGCAGTTGCAGGCACACATCCAGAGCAAAATCTCCGTAATCAAGCGCAAAACGGGCGTCGAGGCTCATGTCTGCTCCCTCTGCCGTTTGAACAGGTGCAGCGCCAGCAGCACCACAAAGCTGAACAGCAACATGCCGCCCGCCAGCCAGTGCGCCTGCGGATATTCCAGCGCCTCGACGTGATCGTAAATCTGCACCGACAACACGCGCGTGGCGCCGGGAATGTTGCCACCGATCATCAACACCACACCGAATTCACCCAAGGTATGGGCAAAACTCATGATGGCGGCGGTGATAAAGCCGGGCCGCGCCAGCGGTAACACCACCGAGAAAAACGCATCGAGCGGCGAGGCTCGCAGGCTGGCAGCCACTTCCAGCGGCCGTGGGCCAATCGCCGCAAACGCCTGTTGCAGCGGCTGCACCGCAAACGGCAGCGAATACAACATTGATGCCAGCAGCAGCCCGCCAAAGGTAAACGGCAGCAGGCCCAGGCCCAGCGCTTGCGTCAGTTGCCCGATCCAGCCGTTTTGCCCGAGTGCCAGCAGCAGGTAAAACCCGAGCACGGTGGGCGGCAGCACCAGCGGCAAGGTCACCAGCGCGCCCACTGCGGCGGCAGCCACACTGCGACTGCGAGCCAGCCACCACGCCAGCGGCGTGGCCAGCAGCAACAACAGCACGGTAGTCGCGCCCGCCAGTTGCAGCGACAGGCGAATTGCCGACCAGTCATCGGGGCTGAGCAGCGCCGCCATCAGTAGCTGTAACCGTAACTGCGCAGCACGGTCTTGGCGGCATCACTACGCAGATAGTTCATCAAGGATTGCGCCGCCGGATTGTCCTTGCCCTTCAACAGCAATACTGCGTCCTGGCGGATTGGTGCGTGCAGTTTTTCCGGCACCGGCCAGGCCGAACCGCTGCTCAGCCTGCCTTCGCGCCACACCTGCGACATCGCCACCAGCCCCAGCTGCGCATTGCCGCTGGCAACAAACTGCTGTGTCTGCGCGATGTTTTCGCCCATTACCAGTTTGCCCTGCAAGCCATCCCACACGCCCAGCGCCTGCAGGCTCTGCTGCGCGGCACGGCCATACGGCGCGAGCCTGGGGTTGGCTATCGCCAGATGGCTGAACCTGCCCGAGCGCAATATCTCACCCCTGGCATCCACAACATCGGCACTGGCGCTCCACAACACCAGCTTGCCGATGGCGTAGCTGAAACGGCTGCCGGCCACTGCCGCGCCTTCCTGCTCCAGCTTGATCGGCGTTTCGTCGTCGGCCGCCAGCAATACGTCAAACGGCGCACCATGTTTGATCTGTGCGTAAAACTTGCCGGTAGAGCCACTGGAGAGCAGCAAGGTGTGGCCGGAGATCGGAAGAGCACA
>JAUPTR010000337.1 GCA_030917985.1 Pseudomonadota bacterium
AAACGAAAAAAACAAACATGACATGCGGACTCATCAGAATAACACATGAACTTGTTTATTGAGCTGGCCGGCATGGTTGCCGGCATGCTGTCAGAACATATGCAAAAAAATAAATGGCCTTGGTGGAAGATGCTCCTGATTCCAGCCGCCACTTTCTTTTTGATATTTTCTGTCTATGTCCTGCTTTTTCCGTCAGAGAAAGGCATGCTTGCCGGTTTTGCCATGGCATTGATTTTTGGCATGGCAGCGGGCTGTTTGTTTCTGCTGATTTTCTTTCTCAAAGACAGATTCGGGAAAAAGCGTTGATTCATCATTTTCCGCAAAGCCCGGAATTCAAGCTCAAGGCAACTGGCCTGGTTTTGCTGACGGCAATGGTTGCCGCACTGCCCGGCAATCGTGCTTATTACTATCTTGGACTTTTGCTGATAAAGACACACTATTTGCTGGAAGAAGTTTATTCCGGCAATCGTTATCTGCCGCGCCAGTGGCGCTTGTCTGCCAGCTTGTTGCTGGAAGACCCGTGGTTTGGCTGGCTGATGCTTTATTTCTTCTGGATTGCCATTGGCTGGCAGTGGATTTGACTGGTCATCGCCGGCAATCGGTTTCTATTTTTCAACTCACACTGAATTGATTGATTATGTTCAAACCCGCTTTCGCATTGTTCACCTTGCAGGAATTACCGTTTTCCCGTTTTGATTTTCCACGCTGGCAATCGGTGCTGGCCATTTGCCTGATTGGTGTGTTGATCGGGCTTGACCCGGCGCTGCGCAATGGCAGTAACGGTGCGCCGGTCATGCCTTTGTATGCCGCCTTGTTGCTGGGTTTGATCAGTATCTGGGCGGGTGTGCTGTTGATTGTCGGCTTGCTCAAATGGTGGCTGAAGCGCGGTCAACGCTGGGATGGCCGGGGTGACTTGTTCAATCTGGTGGCGGCTTCGTGGCTGGTGGCAGATGTGCTGGGTGCCGGTGCCACGGCGCTGGGTGTGCCGCCCTTGCTGACTTTTCCGCTGTGGCTGTATTCGATCTGGGTCGGCGCCAATGCGATCAGCAGCGCGATTCCACGCGCCAGCCTGGGTTATGCCATCGGCGGCATCACTATCAGTGTGTTACCGGCAATGCTGGTTGCGGGGGTGGCGATGGGGGCGGCTACGTTTGCGCTGGTAGCCGGTGGTGTCATTGTGGCACCGGTTGCCGCGTGATGCCGATGCGGGCAGCGCTATGGCTGGTGCTGGCGGGGCTGGCGCCGTTGGGGTGGGCCGAAGATGCGATTGTCAGCACGCCCTTGCTTACCGGCCAGGTGCCGCTAAAAAGCTGGAAAACGCTGCGTGATGAACGGGTGGTGAAGCAGGATCTGGATTATTCCTGCGGTGCGGCGGCGCTGGCTACGCTGTTGAGCGAATATTACCGCCAGCCGGTAAGCGAGGCCGAGTTGCTCAAGGCGATGGACAAGGGCGATGGCAGGGCATCGTTTGATGATATGCAGCGTGCCTTGCCGGCATTTGGCTTCAAGGCGCAGGGCTTTGCCGCGAGTTATGCACAGCTGGCGCGGCTGAAAATGCCGGTGGTGGTGTACCTCAAGCACCGTAAGGACGACCATTTTTCGGTGTTGCGCGGCATTGATGGCAACACGGTCTGGCTGGCCGATCCTTCGTTGGGCAATCGCAGCTATTCGCGCGAGCAGTTTCTGCAAATGTGGGAAACCCGCAACGATGACGGTGAACATGCCGGGCTGCGCGGCAAGTTTCTGGCAGTGCTGCCGCTGGATGCGGGCAAAGTGGCGGCGGACAATTTCTTCAGCAAGGCACCGCAACGCCAGACTGCCGCAGCGGTCAGGCAGCAACTGTATCGGCCTCTGGCAAATTAAAGCACAATCAATCGGCCTGCAAGCCGCTCTGGTATTGGCCTGCAGCCCGGCCTGCAAGGCAATGCCAGAGCGGGCTGCAGGGCAGTGGCTATTTAAAGGGATTGGGCAGGCGGGTATTGCACAGGCTGGAGCTGGCGCGGGCGATCAGTTTGCCGTCCAGGTGTCGCAGTTCGGCACTCATGTTGACGATGCCGCTACCGTTGCGTACCAGCGTGGCGGTGGCGCTTACCCGGTCGCCTTCGCGCGCGGCGGCAAGGTAATCGATACTGATGTTGACCGAGGCCAGGAAAAACTCCCGCCCCAGCGCATTCGCCAGCATGCCCATCACATCATCCATCATGCCGCTCTGTACACCGCCGTGCAGCAGGCCTCCCGGGTTGGTCATTTCATGCCGCACCTGATATTCAACACTGGCGCTGCTTTCGTCCACCGCCCGCAGCGTGCCGCCAAGCCACTGGCTGAACGGCGGCGCCAGCGGGCCGGCAGGCTGGCCAACAGTGGCGCGCAGTATTTCCAGCATCTGGCTCATCGCTTGTGCCTCACAGCGGCTCGGCGCCAAACACGTCGCGATAGCTGGTGTAGCCGGTGGCAAACAATACCGGCAACAGCAGGAACAAGCCCAGCCCCAGCGGCATGGCAGCCACCACACACAACACCATGCCGATCAGGCCGAACACCAGAAACGGCATCAGATTGGCCAGGCAGCCGCGATAACTGATCTTGAATGCCTGCCACGCCTGCAGGCGGTCAAACAAAACCAGTGCGGTGGCAAACCACATGGCCATGGTCAGTGGCATCAACAAGGCCAGCAAAACCAGCAAAAACAACATGACTGCCAGCAAAGCCGAGCCACCGAGTGCAGCCAGCGCCTGTGGATTGGCCAGTGCAGCCAGCACCGCAGTACCACCCAGCAACATCAGCGGCAACATCGCCAGCAGCACAATGCCGATGCTGACGGCAAAACCGATTACGCCGATCAGCGCCAACTGTGCGGGATTATGTTTGAAGCCGATGAACAGGTGGGCGATTTCCGGCTCTTCGCCCCGCTCCAGCTCGCTGCACGCAAACATCAAACCGGCGCCAAGTATCGGTTGCAGTAACATCCAGACAAACGATCCCGCCGGCACCGCACTCATCACCATCATGATGATGAAGAAAATCAGGCACAGCAGAAACCACACGCCAAAATGCGGCTTTACCAGCCGGAAGGCATCCATGATCCAGTGCCAGCCCCGGTCTGCCGAAAGGCGGTTTGGCTCGGGCAAGCGGGGGCCGGTGTTGGGTTGACGCTCGACGATACCTTGATATTCAGCCATGTTTTACCTCATTTCCACATCCTGCCGCCACGCAATGCCAATGGTCTAAAAGCAGGCTTGGCAGCGACAAATTGATCAAACACCGGCAAACGGCCGGGGTAGCGTATGTATGCCTTTGTTTTTAGGCCGATTACTCGACAAGAATAGACCGTTATCCTTGCTCAAAAGCGGCGCCTCAGCGATAATTGCGCGATTTTTAGCGGCCGAAGTTTCTGTAGCGCGCTGATTTGCCCCGTTTTTTGCGGTTCAGGTCAGCCAGCAGCGCAGGAAAACGGCTTCCACATTTGTTTCGAACCTGCAGCAGCAGCGTAACAGGGGCCCCCTCTCGATGGCAACTCGCACAGACCTCGCCAACGCAATCCGCGCCTTGGCCATGGACGCCGTTCAAAAAGCCAACTCCGGTCACCCGGGCATGCCGATGGGCATGGCCGATATCGCCGAAGCCTTGTGGAACCACCATCTGCGCCACAACCCGGCCAACCCGCAATGGGCTGACCGCGACCGTTTTGTGCTGTCCAACGGACATGGCTCGATGCTGCTGTATTCGCTGCTGCACCTGACTGGCTACGATTTGTCGATCGACGATCTGAAACAGTTCCGCCAACTGCACAGCAAAACGCCGGGCCACCCGGAATACGGCTACGCACCAGGTATCGAAACCACCACCGGGCCGCTGGGCCAGGGCATTTCCAACGCTGTCGGCATGGCGATTGCCGAGAAGCTGCTGGCTGCCGAATTCAACCAGCCAGGCCACGACATCGTTGACCACTACACCTACGTGTTCCTCGGCGACGGTTGCCTGATGGAAGGCATTTCGCACGAAGTCTGCTCGCTGGCCGGCACGCTGGGCCTGAACAAACTGATCTGCTTCTACGACGACAACGGCATCTCGATCGACGGCCACGTTGAAGGCTGGTTCACCGACGATACGCCAAAGCGCTTTGAAGCCTACGGCTGGAAAGTGATCCCGAACGTCAACGGCCACGATTTCGCCGCACTCGACGCCGCGATTGCCGAAGCCAGGACGAGCACCGACAAGCCGGTGATGATCTGCTGCAAAACCGTGATCGGCATGGGCAGCCCGAACAAGGCCGGCGGCCACGATTGCCACGGCGCGCCACTGGGCGACGCGGAAATCGCCGCCACCCGCGCCAACATCGGCTGGAGCCACGGCCCGTTCGAGATTCCGGCCGACGTATATGCCGGCTGGGATGGCAAAACCAAGGGTGCCGCAGCCGAGAACGACTGGAACCAACGCTTTGCGGCCTATCAGCAAGCGTACCCGCAACTGGCCGCAGAATTCCTGCGCCGCATGGCGGGTGAATTGCCGGCAAACTGGGCAGCCACGGCACAGCAGGCGCTGGCAGAGGTCAACGCCAAGGCAGAAACCATCGCCACCCGCAAAGCCTCGCAGAATTCGATCGGCGCATTGGCACCGGCATTGCCGGAGCTGCTGGGCGGTTCGGCCGACCTGGCCGGCTCCAACCTGACCTTGTGGAAAGGTTCGAAAGGCGTCAGCCGCGCCGAAGGCGGCAACTATCTGTATTACGGCGTGCGCGAATTCGGCATGGCCGCAATCATGAACGGCCTGACACTGCACGGCGGCTTCAAGCCTTACGGTGGCACCTTCCTGATGTTCTCGGAATATGCCCGCAATGCGCTACGCATGGCGGCCCTGATGAAAATCGGCCCGGTGTTCGTGTTCACCCACGATTCGATCGGCCTCGGCGAAGACGGCCCGACCCACCAGCCGGTGGAACAAACCGCTACGCTGCGCCTGATCCCGAACATGGATGTATGGCGTCCTTGCGACACTGCAGAAACACTGGTGGCCTGGCAGAGCGGTATTGAGCGCAACAATGGCCCGACCAGTCTGATCCTCAGCCGTCAGAACCTGCCGTTTATTGCCCGCGATGCCGAACAACAAGCCAATATCGCCAAGGGTGGTTATGTGTTGCGCGACAGCAGCACCGGCAAACTCGACGTATTGCTGCTGGCTACCGGCTCGGAAATCGATCTGGCGCTGAAAGCCCAGGCGCAGCTGGCCGAGCAGGGCATCGGTGCCCGCGTGGTGTCGCTGCCATCGACCAACGTTTTCGATCGCCAGGATGCAGCCTACCGCGCCAGCGTGCTGCCAAAAGGCGTGGCGCGTGTGGCCATCGAAGCCGGCGTGTCGGACTTCTGGCGCAAATACGTGGGACTGGAAGGCGGCGTGATCGGTATCGACCGCTTCGGCGAATCGGCACCGGCGGGCGAGCTGTTCCGCGAATTCGGCTTTACCACTGAGAACATCATCAATACGGTAAAAACCGTACTGAATAACAAATAAAGCAAATAACTTACTGAATCAACGAGTCAATTAGGAGATTTTTGACATGGCAATCCGCATCGCAATCAACGGCTACGGTCGTATTGGTCGCAACGTACTGCGCGCAATCTACGAGCTGAACCTGACCAGCGAATTCAAAGTGGTAGCAGTCAACGCTTCAGGTGATCTGGCAACCAACGCGCACTTGACCAAGTTCGATACCGTTCACGGTCGGTTCAACGCCGATGTGAAAGCCGACGTTGAAGGCGGCTGGTTGCGTGTCAACGATACCAACATCAAGTTCTTCTCCACCCGCAATCCGGCCGAGCTGCCGTGGGGCGATCTGGGTATCGACGTGGTGCTGGAGTGTACCGGCGCTTTTGTCAGCAAGGCCAAGTGCCAGGCACACCTTGATGCCGGCGCGAAGAAAGTGCTGATTTCGGCACCGGGCGACAAGGACGTGGATGCCACCGTGGTTTACGGCGTGAATCACGACGTGCTGCGTGGCGACATGACCGTGGTATCGAATGCCTCCTGCACCACCAACTGCCTGGCTCCGGTTGCCAAGGTTCTGCACGAAAACCTCGGCGTGGTTAAAGGTCTGATGACCACCATCCATGCCTACACCAACGATCAGGTGCTGACCGACGTGCGCCACAAGGATTTGCGTCGCGCCCGTTCCGCCACTCAGTCGATGATTCCGACCAAAACCGGCGCTGCGGCAGCGGTTGGCCTCGTACTGCCGGAACTGAACGGCAAACTGGATGGTTTTGCAGTACGTGTGCCAACCATCAACGTATCGATGGTTGACCTGTCGGTAATGGTGGCACGCAATACCACCAAGGACGAAGTCAATGCGCTGATGCGCGCGGCTGCCAGCGAAGGCCCGCTGAAAGGCGTGCTGGGCTATAACGATCTGCCGCTGGTATCGATCGACTTCAACCACACCAACGAAGCCTCGATTTTTGATTCGACCCTGACCAAGGTGATGGACGGCAACCTGGTGAAGGTATCGTCGTGGTACGACAATGAGTGGGGCTTCTCGGTGCAGATGCTCAACACCACCAGAGCGATGATGCAAGCCAAATAAGGCTGACAGGGCGACTTCCACAGGTCGCCCTTTTCCTGTCATCTGCACTCAAGTTTCAAGTATTCCGGAGCACCCATGAATTTCAAGAAAATGACTGCGCTAGACCTGGCCGGCAAGCGTGTTTTGATCCGCGTTGACATGAACGTGCCGGTAAAAAACGGCGTGATTGGCGACGACACCCGCATCCGCGCTTCGCTGCCTTCGATTGAGCACTGCCTGAATCATGGCGCCGGCGTGATTCTGATGACCCATCTCGGCCGCCCCACCGAAGGCCAGCTGAATGCCGAAGACACACTGGCACCGGTTGCCGCACGTCTGTCCGAACTGCTGGGCAAAACCGTGCCGGTGGTTGCCGACTGGCAGCAGAACGGTCTGAGCATTGAACCTGGCGCAGTAGTGATGCTGGAAAACGTACGCTGCAACGTCGGCGAAAAAAAGAACAAGGACGAGCTGGGCCAGGCTTACGCCAAGCTGTGCGACGTATTCGTGAATGATGCCTTTGGCACCGCGCACCGCGCTGAAGCCTCTACCCACGCCGTGGCCAGGTTTGCACCCGTAGCCTGCGCCGGCGTGTTGCTGGCGGCCGAGCTGGATGCGCTGGGCAAGGCACTGGCACAACCGGCACGCCCGATGGTGGCGATTGTGGCCGGCTCCAAGGTATCGACCAAGCTGACCATTCTCGAATCGCTGGCCGACAAGGTGGACCAGCTGATCGTCGGTGGTGGCATCGCCAATACCTTTCTGCAGGCCGAAGGCAAGCAGATCGGTAAATCGCTGGCCGAGCCGGAGTTGCTGGACGAAGCCAAAAAAGTCATCAGCAAGCTGCGCGCCCATGGCGGCGATGTGCCACTGCCGAGCGATGCGGTCTGCGCCACGGAATTTGCTGCCACTGCAGTGGCAACGACCAAGCCGATCAGCGCCGTTACTGCAGATGAGATGATCCTGGACATCGGCCCGCAATCAGCACAACAATTGGCCGACATCATTGCCAGGGCCGGCACCATTGTCTGGAACGGCCCGGTTGGCGTGTTCGAATTTGACCAGTTCGGCAACGGCACCAAAACGCTGGCTGAAGCGATCGCCGCCAGCCCTGCGTTCTCGATTGCCGGCGGTGGTGACACCTTGGCAGCCATTGCCAAATACAATATCACCGACAAGATCGGCTATATCTCGACCGGTGGTGGCGCCTTCCTCGAATTCCTAGAAGGCAAGATCCTGCCGGCAGTCGAGATTCTCGAAGCCCGTGCCGCAAACTGATTACCCGATAAAATCTCTGGAGAAATAACATGGCTCTCGTTTCGATGCGGCAATTGCTGGATCACGCAGCTGAATTCAGCTACGGTCTGCCGGCATTCAACGTCAACAATCTGGAACAGATGCGCGCCATCATGGAAGCGGCTGACAAGACCAACAGCCCGGTGATCGTGCAAGCCTCGGCGGGTGCGCGCAAATACGCCGGCGCACCGTTCCTGCGCCACCTGATCCTTGCCGCAGTGGAAGAGTTTCCACACATCCCGGTGGTGATGCATCAGGACCATGGCACCAGCCCGGCCATCTGCCAACGTTCGATTCAGCTGGGTTTCAGCTCGGTGATGATGGACGGCTCGTTGGCGGAAGACGGCAAAACCCCGACCGACTATGACTACAACGTTGCCGTGACCAGAAACGTAGTAGCGCTGGCGCACGCTTGCGGCGTATCGGTGGAAGGTGAAATCGGCTGCCTCGGCTCGCTGGAAACCGGCCAGGCTGGCGAAGAAGACGGTGTTGGTGCAGAAGGTATTCTCGATCACAGCCAGTTGCTGACTGATCCGGAAGAAGCCGCACGCTTCGTCAAAGATACCGGTGTAGATGCTTTGGCTATCGCCATCGGCACCAGCCACGGCGCCTACAAATTCACCCGCCCGCCAACCGGTGACATTCTGGCCATCAGCCGCATCAAGGAAATCCATGCGCGCATCCCTAACACTCACCTGGTGATGCACGGCTCCAGCAGCGTGCCGCAGGAATGGCTGAAGATCATCAATGAGAATGGTGGCGACATCAAGGAAACCTACGGTGTGCCGGTAGAAGAAATCGTCGAAGCGATCAAATACGGCGTGCGAAAGGTCAATATCGATACCGACCTGCGCTTGGCATCCACTGGCGCCATCCGTCGTTTCATGGCACAGAAACGCGCCGAATTCGATCCGCGCAAATACCTGAAGGAAACCGTGACCGCGATGCGCGACATCTGTATCGCTCGTTACGAAGCCTTTGGCGCAGCCGGCCAAGCCAGCAAGATCAATCCGATCTCGCTGGAAAAAATGTCGGACAAATACGCCAAGGGGGAGCTGGCGCAACTGGTGAAATAATCGCTGGAGAAATACTCACCGGCGTCTAACGATACCGGTGGGCAATAAAAAGCCTCGCATTGCGAGGCTTTTTTGTTTGCTGCATTCGCTTCAGATCAACGGGTGCGATTCTTCTTGTCGGCGACGAAGCGCTCGATGTGGCCGAGTAATTCTTCCTCTTGATAAGGTTTGCCAAGGAACACGTTTACACCCAGCTCTTTGGCGTAATTACGATGTTTCTCAGCAGTCCGCGACGAGATGATGATGATCGGAATGTTGCGGGTCTTTTCATCGGCACGAATGTGCCGTGTCAACTCGAAGCCATCCATACGCGGCATTTCGATATCCACCAGCATCACGTCCGGCACCACGTCCATA
>JAUPTR010000338.1 GCA_030917985.1 Pseudomonadota bacterium
CATAAATCAATTGGGTTTTTGGGTGATGGTCATGGCGCGGTATCGGCGGGCGCGGGTGGCGGGTGGGACGTATGGTGACGGAGCGGCGGCAACGGGTGCTGGTGTTGCCGGAGGTGCGGGCGGCGTTGCGTGCGGCAATTGAAAACGTGCGGGTGGCGCGGCCGTTCGAGATCAAGGGCTGGGTATTGTTGCCGGATCATATCCATGCCATCTGGACTTTACCGCCGGACGATGCCGATTTCGCCACCCGCTGGCGCTTAATCAAATCCCACGTTACCCGGTGCTGTGCTTTTCTCTATACCCCGGAATTTCAAACCCGCCGCCGCGAGGTGAAACACTGCGGCACGTTGTGGCAACACCGATACTGGGAACATCTGCTGCGCGATGAGGCTGACCTGCGCAACCATCTGGACTATCTGCACTGGAATCCGGTGAAACACGGGCTGGTGCATCAGGCGGCCGATTGGCCATGGTCGTCGTTTCATCGTTATGTGGCACAAGGCGATTATCCGCCGGATTGGGGGCTTGGTGCCTAACCTTGCCGCGTTGATTCTGCGGGTTTCGCTGGCGCGAGACCCGCACTACCTTGTCTCCTCTGCAAGCCGCTCTGGTATTGCCCCGCAGCCTTGCCTGCAGCCCAATAGAGACGGGCATCGCAAGGCCATGCCTTGATCTGCGGTTTGTTTTTGATGCAAACTGTCATCAATTCTGATGTTGGAGGTAAGCATGCGAACAACGGTAACGATTGACGACGATTTGTATGCCAAGGCGGTGGAGCTGGCTGATCCCTTGATGGACAAGGCCGATCTGTTTCGCGAGGCGATCAAGGTGTTTGTGCGGGTGCAGGCGGCCAAGCGGCTGGCAGCGTTGGGCGGCACGGCGCCGGAGATGGCCGATGTGCCGCGTCGGCGTGGCGATGAGGCTGCGTCGTGAGTGTGTTGGTCGATACCTCGGTGTGGGTCAATCATTTCCGCAACAGCGATGCTGCACTGGTTGATCTGCTGCTGAGCGACCAGGTGCTGACCCATCCGCTGATTCTGCTGGAAATCGCCTGCGGCACACCACCCGCGCCGCGCAGCAACACCCTGGCGGCCCTCGGCCGGTTGCAGCCGGTTAATCCGGCGAGCTTTGACGAGGTGGCCGAATTTATCGAACGCGAGCAATTGTTCGTGCTCTGTTGCGGAGCGGTGGAAAATTCGCTGCTGGCTTCGACGCTGATTACCCCTGGCGCCACGCTGTGGACGGCTGACAAGCGATTGTTCACCTTGTGCCAGCGTTTTGATATTGCCTACCAGCCCGACCTGCATTGATGGCTGGCTGCAAGCCGCTCTGGTATTGCCTTACAGCCTGGCCTGCGGCCCAATAGGGGCGGGATTCGCAGGGTCGCCGCCGCGAAAATAAGCAGTTTTTGTAGGTCGGACTTCAGTCCGACACGGTGCCGAACGCAAGCGACTGCGTCGGACTGAAGTCCGACCTACCACCTTATTTTCGCAGCAGCCCTGTAGGGCGGGTTGGCTTCATCAACCCGCGCGGTTCGGTGCCAAATTGAAGCGCTGATTTTGCGGGTTTCGCTGGCGCGAGCCGGGTAGGGTGGGCAACTTGTTGCCCACGCGGCTTTCAAGAAGGAGAGCAGGGGCTGCCCACCACCCTACCAAAAATTATCGAGCTGCCGGGCAATCCCGGCGCCTAAATCAATAGCGTGCCAGCGCACAAGGCCGTCGGACTGAAGTCCGGCCTGCGACCTGACTTCGATGCCAACGCCGCTACGCGCCAGCCGCGATGTTTTTCGCAGTCCTGGAAAGCCCGCTGCTATTGCTTTGCAGACCGGGCTGCAAGGTACGTCTGGCTTGCCCTGCAGGGTAGGGTTTAAAACCGCTCGTCCGGATACAGATAACGCCATTGCCCCGGCTGCAGCCCGGCCACCGAAATCCGCCCCAGCCGTTGCAGTTTCATCGCCGTTACCTGCAGGCCGACCTGTTCAGACATCCATTCGATCTGCCCCGGCTGCGGGTTTTTCAGTGCAAAGCGCAGGCGGTGGTCGCTTTGCCAGCTTACCTTGCAGGGGGGCAGGGCTTCGCCTTCGTGCACCAGTCCATGGTTGAGGCGCTTCAGGCCGTGTTCGGCGATTTCGCCTTCAACGTCGATGAAATATTCCTGTTCGACGTGCGCCAGCTCCTTGCCCAGCTTGCGCTGCACGCGATAATCCTGGCTGTAGACCTGCAGCCCGCTGCTGAGGTAGCCGAGCTGGCACAACACCTGCTGGCCGTTGAGATGGCGTTTGAGGAAGTTGAAGCCGGAGTGGTCGTCGGCGACGCGGTTTTCCGGCGTGATCAGCTTGATGGCGGGTTTTTGCCCGTCGAGGTTGGCATCGTAGCCGGCGGGCTTGTGCAGCAGCAGCGTTGCCATTTGTGCTGGCTCGGCCACGGCGTTTTGCCGCAGCGTCACGCGCTGGCTATCGCTGACGCGAAATGCGGGTTCTTCCACCACTTTGCCATCCACCTCCACCCAGCCGCCGGCGATGTATTCTTCGGCGGCGCTGCGCGAGATGCCCTGTTGTGCGGCTAAACGTTTGGCCAGGCGGATTGGTTCGGACATGATGGGGCTCGCTTGAGGGAAAACTGCAATTGTACCGACTATTGATTCGGCCAGATTTTGTTTGCAATTGGCAGCTATCCGCTCCCTCCCCTTCAAGGGGAGGGGCGTGGTGGGGATGGGGCACGCAATCCGGCTTCTGTAGCCATATGTCGAGCTTGCCCCATCCCCCTCCCTGCCTCCCCCTTGAAGGGGGAGGAGCTATCTTTGCCGGTTCAAACTTCACATGGCCGGATCAATAAGCCAAGACTCGCCGGCACTGCTTTAAACGCAGCGTGAGCGCAAACGTCAATTGCTTTGAGTTTTTTTGCGCTTGTTGTGGCGCGGGGTGGCTGCTATTTTGAAAATCAAACGCTCGTTTGATTTTTGACTGGA
>JAUPTR010000339.1 GCA_030917985.1 Pseudomonadota bacterium
GAGCAGCACGCTGGAAGGCCAGACCAACGCGCTGGATCTGGAAGTGCAGGACACCTTCAACACCGGCAACGCCGCCACCAACGACAAATTTGCGCTGCTGCCGTTTGCCTATGCGCAAAGCCTGGTGGATACCCAGGGCGCCAGCCGCATCACCGTGTTGCTCGATCCGGCGCATGACGACGCCGACGCCATGCGCCAGCGCCTGCTGCAAAAGCTCAACGCCGCCGGGCTGGATGTGGAAATCAAGACCTGGCTGGATTTGTCCATGTTCTACAAGCAGGTGAAGAACATGTTCGATCTGATCTTTCTGTTCCTGTTCACCATCGTTTTTATCGTGGTGCTGATGAGTATCACCAACACCATGACCACCAGCGTGCTGGAGCGCACCCGCGAAATCGGCACACTGCGCTCGCTGGGCATGAAACGGCGCAAGATCATGGAGCTGTTTGCGGTGGAAGGCGCCATGCTCGGCCTGTTTGGCTGTCTGCTGGGGCTGGTGATCGATACCCTGACCACCATGGCAGTCAATGCGGCCAACATCCGTTATGTGCCGCCTTCGTCGTCGGACGAAGTGCCGCTGCGGGTGGATTTTGTGCCGGACATGCTGCTTGGCAGCCTGGTGCTGCTGGCCATTGTTGCCATGCTCGCCGCACTGCTGCCGGCCCGCCGTGCTGCCAACACCGAAATTGTCGACGCCCTCGGCCACGTATAAAGGACAGAACATGCTGAAAATCAAATCAACACTGGCGCTGTTGGCGCTGCTGGCGGGCGTGGCCCAGGCCGCGCCGGATGCCAAAGACATCCTGCAACAGGCCGACATGGCCCGCGGTGGCGGCCTGCCGGGGCTGATGTGGAATGTTGAACTCAATGCCCGCGACGAAGAGGGCGAGCAAAAACGCGGCATGACGGTGAAAGCCGACGCCAGCAACAGCCTGGTCGAGTTTCTGGCGCCGGAAAAGGTCAAGGGCCAGCAGATGGTGATGCTCGGCCGCAATATGTGGTTTGTGCGCCCCGGCCTGTCCAAGCCGGTGCCGATGTCGCCACGGCAACGGCTGATCGGCATGGCATCGAATGGCGATGTCGCCTCGACCAATTATTCTGGCGACTACAACGCGAAACTGCTGAAAGAGGAAGCAATCAACGATGAGGACTGTTACTTGCTGGAACTGAACGCCGCCAACAAGGGCGTGACCTACGACAGGATCCTCTACTGGGTTTCGAAAAAACGCGGTGTCGGCGTCAAGGCCGAGTTCTACACGCTGTCGGGCAAACTGTTCAAGTTTGCCGAGTTTGAATACGGCAACGACATCCGCTTTGAGGGCAAAAAAATCCCCTTTGTCAGCAAGATGACCATCCACGATGCCATCGACAAGAGCAAGGTGACGACGCTGGCGTATTCGACCATCAAAGTCATCAAGGTTGATCCGGCGATGTTTAACTTGAATATTCGCGCTGATTAATCGTGAGCGTATGCCATACCCCCTGTAGGTCGGACTTCAGTCCGACGCGGTGGCTCCGGGCAGGCACTGCTGTCGGACTGAAGTCCGACCTACGACAGATGCTGCGTCCGGATGTGAGCCCCATCGGTAGCTTGGGGAGAGGGGGCAACCCCTGCCCGCCAGAGCCCGCCAGTATTGGCCTGCAGGCCGGCTTGCAGGCCAATACCCATGCGCCTTGCAGCCTTGCTAAATGTAGGTCGGACTTCAGTCCGACAACTGCCCCAGCCCGGTACCACTGCGTCGGACTGAAGTCCGGCCTGCGCCTCGTTGGCCTCTGCCTGAGTAGCGTGCTGCTTGCCGCTCCAGCCCACGCCGATGACGAAACTCCCTGGACCTTCAACAGCCGTGCCCAGGGCTTGCTGTCGGCAACGCATATCGAGCGGCAGGACAACAGCCAGCTTAACCCCGGCAATGCCATCGCACATATCCCCAGCGAACGTTACGATCTGGAGCTGCGGCCGGATCTGGAATGGAAGCGGCCGGGGCTGTCGCTGGCGCTCAAGCCGCGTTTCGGGCTGACGCATGCACCCGGCAGCAGCGACGACGATCTCTGGCTCAACGAAGGCTGGCTGCGCTGGAAGCCGGCGCAGCAGTGGTATCTGCAGGCAGGGCGCGAAATCTGGTTGTGGGGGCCGTCGATGTTCTGGTCGCCGTCCAACCCGTTTTATCTGGGCACCGGCAAAAACCTGCCGCAGCGCGAGCTGCCGGGGCGTGATATCGCGCGGCTGAGCTGGATGCCCACCGACAATGCAGCACTGACGCTGGCCGGCCAGTTTGGCAACGGCCACCAGCGCGAATACGAGCCGCCAAGCCGCAAGCTGGCGCTGCTCAAGCTCGACCTCAACAATAACGAAGCCAGCGGCAGCCTGATTGCCAGCCGCCGCGAAGGCGAGCTGTGGCGCTTTGGTGCCTATGGCCAGTGGACGGTATCCGACGCGTTGCTGCTGTATGGTGACGGCAGCTACGGCCAGAACGCCAACCTGACGCACGTGTTGCCGGCCGCCAACCCGCTCGGCTGGACCGTGGAAAACAACAGCCAGCGCAGCGCCACCGTGTTGATCGGCGGCGCTTACACCTTTGAAAACGGCATCAACCTCAACCTGGAAGCGCTGCATTACGGCGACGGCCGCGACGATGCGCAGGCGGCGAATGTTGGCGAAATGGCGCAGCAACTGCAGGCAGCGCTGGCCAGCCCGCTGGCGCCGTACGCCGCTGCCAGCCTCGGCGCCAGCATAACGCCGCAGCGCCTGCAGCAAAGGCAGAACTACCTCGCCGTGCAACTGATGGACCCGACCCGCGAGCGCTACAGCTGGACAGTGCGCTACAGCTACAACCTCGACGATCACAGCAGCGAACTGGTGCCGCTTGGCACCTACGACCTCAACGACCGGCTGCAACTGTGGGGCAACCTCTCGCTGCGCCACGGCCGCAACAACGCCGAATACAGCCAGC
Organism: Pseudomonadota bacterium; assembly: GCA_030917985.1. Taxonomy (GTDB): domain Bacteria; phylum Pseudomonadota; class Gammaproteobacteria; order Burkholderiales; family SCOH01; genus CALMFQ01. The sequence continues at coordinate 2,952 of JAUPTR010000339.1, forward strand.
TGATCCGCTACAGCGCCATGCTCGGGCTGACCTGGTTTGCCTGGTAGGCGGGGGTGGGGGGGGGGCAGCGGTGCTTGTGATTGCCTATACTGCAGCACCGCCTGCCTTGATGGGGCCCGCTTGATGGAGTTGCCATGCCGCAAGATTCACAGCCGGATTTGTCGACCTTTCTGGTGTCGTCGATACACGACATGAAAAACTCACTGGGCCTGCTCAGCGCCATTCTCGAAAAAATGCTCGCCGATCTGACGCCCGCCTGCCAGCCGCAACGCGAGCAGCTGGCGAACATGTTCTACGAAGTCAAACGCGTCAACGCCAACCTGATTCACTTGCTGGCGGTATACAAGCTCGGCAAGCAGATGTATCCGTTTGATCCGCAATTCCAGGAGCTGGACGACTTTCTGCGCGAAGTGGTGGCGCAGGCACAGCCGCTGATCGCTTCCAGCAAGGTTGAGCTCTGCGTGGCGTGCCAGCCTGATCTGTTGTGGCATTTTGACAGTGATCTGGTGTCCGGCATCATCAACCATGCACTCAACAACGCCGTGCATTACACCAACAGTCGGGTCAAGCTGATTGCCCGGCAGCAGGGCAAGTTGCTGGAAATCCGCATTGAGGATGATGGCCGTGGCTACCCGCCGGCGATGTTGCTGGACGGCAGCGAACTGGGGCGCCAGGCGGTGGATTTTGCCAGCGGCAGCACCGGCCTCGGCCTGTATTTCGCCTTGCAGGTAGCACAGCTGCACCGCAATCGCGGCCAGCACGGCAGCATCCGCCTGGAAAACGGTGGCGAATACGGCGGCGGCTGTTTCGTGTTGTTGTTGCCCTGAACCTAAAAAACCGCAGTTGACCGCTTGTTTTCCCCGGAGACATCCAATGACTGCAGCCTTTATGCACATTGTTGCTGTTCACCTTGTGGAGCCGCGCGCTATGCACCCGCCAGCACCGTGCTCGTCACGCCTTGCCTGGAACGCCGATTACGGCACTGTCAGGCGCATCCAACTGCGGTTTTTAGGTTGCGGGAGCCACCATGCGTGATTTCTCCAAACGCCAGTGTCTGGTGATCGACGATTTTCAGGGCATGCGCACCTTGCTGCGCGACATGTTGCGCGAGCTGGGCGTGGCGCGTGTGGACATTGCCGCCAATGGCAACGAGGCCACCGGCCTGCTTGGGGGCCATCGTTACGACGTGGTGCTGTGTGACTACAACCTCGGCAACGGCCGCAACGGCCAGCAATTGCTGGAAGAAGCCAAGCTGCGCAATCTGGTGGGCCCGGCCTGCGTCTGGATCATGGTTACCGCCGAAAAAACCTCCGAAGCCATCCTCGGCGCGGTGGAATACCAGCCGGATGCCTACCTGATCAAGCCCGTCACCATTGCCACGCTGGAAAACCGCCTGGAAAAACTCTGGGCGCGCAAAAGCGCACTACTGGAAATCGACAGCGCGCTTGCTGCCAAAAATTATTCGCGTGCGCTGCAGTTGTGCGAACAGCGCCTGGAATTCGACCGCATCAACGCCGCCGAGCTGCAACGCCTGAAAAGCCAGATTCTGGTCAACGCCGGCGATTGGAGCGCGGCGCAGCAGGTGTTTCAGCAGGTGCTGGATGAACGCGAGCTGCCCTGGGCCAAAACCGGCATGGCCAAAGTGCTGTTCCAGCAAGGTCAGTTTGATGCCGCGCGCGACATGCTGCAACAAACCATCGAAGACAACCGCAGCTATCTCGAAGCCTACGACTGGCT
>JAUPTR010000340.1 GCA_030917985.1 Pseudomonadota bacterium
CTAATGAACGGGTGCGGCACTATCGCAAGCGTGCTTTTTGCAACCTTGATAGAAATCAAGGTTTTGTTATGGTGTTGATTGTAAAGGATTTTATTGATCTGCTCGACTTGATAGCTATCAAGTGTGCGTTTGTCCGGGCCCGATCCTGGCGTTTTATGAATGTCTTGAATGCAGGCGGCTGGCGTCGATCGCCTGTTCTGCCCGTGCGCGCAGTTGGCCGCAGCCGCCGTCAACATCCTGCCCGGCGCTGTTGCGGATTTTGGTGAGCACGCCACGGCTGTGCACGTATTTGAGGATTTCGATAATGCGTTGCGGGTCGGGGCGCTGGTAGCTGTCGCCTTCCAGGCTGTTGAAGGGGATGATGTTGAGAATGGCGTATTTGCCTTTCAGCAGGCGCAGCGCTTCGTCCAGCTCGTCCTGGCTGTCGTTGATGCCTTTCAGCAAGGTCCATTGATACTGGATCGGGTAGCCAACCTGGTGTGCATAGGCTTCGCCCAGTTCCACCAGCTCTTGCGGCGCAATCGGCGGCGCTTTCGGCAGCAGGTGCTGGCGCAGCGCAGCATTGGTGGTATGCAGCGACAATGCCAGCGCCGGCTTCACCCGTTGTTGCGGCAGCAGTTCAAACACGCGGCGGTCGCCCACGGTGGAGAACACCAGGTTCTTGTGGCCGATGCGGCCGTCGGTGCCAAGCAGGTCGATGGCTTCGAGCACGTTGGCGAGGTTGTGCGCCGGCTCGCCCATGCCCATGAACACGACTTTTTTTACCGGCCGCAGGCGCCGGGCCAGCACCACCTGGGCGATGATTTCGCCGCTGGTGAGCTGGCGGATCAGGCCGCTTTTGCCGGTCATGCAGAAGCGGCAGGCCACGGCGCAGCCGACCTGGGTCGAGACACACAGCCCGTCACGCGGCAGCAGCACACTTTCTACCATTTGTCCGTCGGCCAGTTGCACCAGCAGCCGCATCGAGCCATCGCTGCCGGGATGCTGGCTATGGATGTGTGCCAGTTGTTCCAGCTGCTGCGCCAGTTGCGGCAGATAGCCGCGTACCGCAACCGGCAGAAAGTTTTCTGCCTGCTGGCGCTTGCGGCAGGCATCCAGCGGCTTGGCTTGCAGCCAGGCGCGCAGCACCCGTTCGCGGTGCACCGGCAGCGCGCCGAGTTGGCCAAGTGTTTGATGGATGTCGCTTATTCGCATGGGGCGTGCATGTTAGCACCGGGGTGCCGCGGCAACAATGCACCGGTCTGCAAGCCGCGCTGGTATTGGCCTGCAGCCCGGCCTGCAAGGCAATGCCAGAGCGGGCTGCAGGGCTGAGGCTGGAACCGCCGGTAGATTGTTGTCGGGCGGACTTGAGTTCGACGGCATGGCGCGGGGGTATCGTTTCCCTGAAAGCAGCTTGAGGTGGCGGTAGAATGTTCCATCTTGCTGTGTTACAACGCAGCAAGGGCCCGCCGGCAGGGCCAGAGGCCGATCTGAAGGTGCCGCCACCATTGCCTGCCCGTCTGCTGCTTGTCTGGACCCGATTTTTACCGCGACAGCGGGCACCTTGTTCTGCTATTTCACTCGGCTCTTTTTTCGCAAACGTCGACCAGTCCGCTGGACTACGGCGGCGACATGGCTTGGTCGTCGCGATTCCTGCTGTACGATGCTGAATGGTGAGTGATTCCGGCATTGGCTGATGTTTTTTCATTTTCCTGATGGAGTCAAACATGAATCGTCGTCGATTGACCTTGCTTTCGATATGCCTGGCACTGGCATCCGCCAGTTTCTGCCCGGTGACGCTGGGCGCTGGCAAGGCGGAGCAACAGGCCAAGGTGCGCAAGTCCAGCCAGCAGATTCTGGCGCGTCTCTATCGTATTCAACCACAAGCCAAGCAGGAAATTGCCAAGTCGGCCGGGTATGCCGTGTTTGATAATTTCGGCATGAAAATTCTGGTTGCGGGTGGCGGCACCGGTGCCGGGCTGGCGGTGGATAACGCCAGCAAGCGTGAAACTTTCATGAAGATGGCCGAGATTCAGGCCGGTTTGGGTTTTGGTGTAAAAAAATTCCAGTTGATTTGGGTGTTCCGCGACAAAAAAGCGCTTGACTCGTTTGTGAATTCCGGCTGGGAGCTGGGTGCACAGGCTAATGCCTCGGCGAAATACGATACGCAGGGCGTGGCGATGGCGGGGGCGCTGGCGGTATCGCCCGGCGTCTGGCTGTATCAATTGAGTGGTGACTCGCTGGCGCTGGAATTGACCGCCAAAGGCACCAAGTATTATCGTGACGATGAGCTGAATTCAAATTAATCGTTGGCCTGACGTCTCTGGCGCTGGCCGCCCAAGCGTCTGCCGGCGGTCTGTATCTGTATGAAACCGGCACCGAAGACGTGGGCCTGGCCAATGCCGGCAGCGCCGCGCGGGCGCAGGATGCCGGCACCGTGGCCAGCAATCCGGCGGGTATGACGCAATTGTCGGGCAATCAAATGGTCGTGGCCGGGCAGATGTTGTACGGCGATATGCCCTACCAGCCGCAGCGCCCCAACCTCAAAGGTGCCGATCCGGTGGTGGGCTGGTTGCCGGGTGGCAGCGCCTATTACAGCCACAGCCTCAGCAACGACCTGAAAGTGGGCGTCGGTTTTTATGGCAACTTTGGCCTGAGTCTGGATTACGACTCGGACTGGGCAGGCCGCACGCTGGTAAAGCAGGCGACGATGATGGGCCTGACACTGCAGCCAGCAGTTGGCTATCGCCTCAATGACAAGGTCTCGCTGGGCGCGGGGCTGGGTATCAACTACGGTATTTTTGAACTGACCCGCGACACATTCAACGGCGAAGAAGCCAACCAGAAAGACCACGACTGGGCGACCAGTCTGCGCCTCGGCGCCACCTTTGCGCCATCGGCGGCAACCCGGCTGGGCGCGACTTACACCAGCAAGGTCGATTACAAATTCGCAGTGGATAAAACCGGCAATGTGCCGATCACCGGCAATGGCTGGTCGGTGCCGATTGGCCTGGGTATCAGCGCGCCGCAGCAGTTGATGGTCAGCGGGGTGCAACGTATCGACAGCAAGCTGAGCCTGCTCGGCAATATCGGCTGGCAAGACTGGAGCAAGTTCAGCGATATGGACATCAATGCCGGCAATGTCAGTGGCAGCTCACCGCTGGATCTGCAGGACACCTGGCATTTTGCCGTCGGCGCGCAGTATCAACTGCAAGCAGCCACCCGCCTGAATGCCGGTATCGCCTTTGATAACAGCATGTATAAAGATTCGAACAAAATCTCCATCACCATGCCGGTGGCGGATGCCTGGCGCTTTGGCGTCGGCGTGCAACAACAACTCGACAGCAAGGCGTCGATTGGCGCGTCGTTCGAATACCTGGACAGCAAAAACGCCTGTGCCGAAAGCCCGACGATTCTGGCTGGCTGTTACAACAATCCGAAGATGTATTTCATGTCGGTGAACTACGGCTATCGTTTTTAATCGGGCTGCCGCCCGCTCTGCCATTGGCTCGCAGCCCGGCTGCGGGCCACTACTGTATTGCTTTCTGGACGTGCAATGAATCAAGACGCTGCATCCGTGGTGCAAGGTATACATCTGATGGCCAAGCCGGTGGGGCCGGTGTGCAATCTCGATTGCAGCTATTGCTTCTATCTGGAAAAAGAAGCGCTGTTTCCGCCGCGCGAACGCTTTTCGATGAGCGACGAAGTGCTGCGCGCCTATATCCACCAAAACATCGCCAGCGAGCCGAGCCCGGAGGTGTTGTTTACCTGGCAGGGCGGCGAGCCGATGTTGCGCGGGCTGGATTTCTACAAGAAGGCCTGGGCCTGGCAGCAGGAGCTGGCCGGCGGCAAAACCATCCGCAATGCGCTGCAGACCAATGGCGTGTTGCTGGATGACGACTGGTGCGTCTTTCTCGCCGAGGCCGGCTTCATGGTCGGCCTCAGCCTGGATGGCCCGCGCGAGCTGCACGATGCCTGCCGGGTGGACAAGCAGGGGCGGCCGACGTTTGACGCGGTGATGCGTGGTCTGCAGCTGCTGCAGCGTTATCAGGTGGAATTCAACGTGCTGGTGACGGTGACCCAGGCCGTGGCACAACAGCCGCTGGCGGTTTACCGGTTTCTCAAGCAGCAGGGGGTGACACATATCCAGTTCAACCCGGTGGTGGAGCGTGCGCCGGCCAGCGATGATGTGTTGCTGGGCCTGACTTTTGCCGAGCCGCCCAAGGTTGGTCGCGTCAGCCTCAGCCGCCTGGCGTTGACGGTGACGCCGCACAGCGTGGGTGCCGAGGCTTATGGTGATTTTCTGATCGCCATTTTTGACGAGTGGGTGCGCCACGATGTCGGCAGCGTCTACGTGATGAATTTTGAATGGGCGCTGGCGGCGTGGCTGCAATTGCCGGCCACCGTCTGCCTGTTTGCCGAGAATTGTGGCCGGGCTTTGATCGTTGAACACAACGGCGATGCCTACTCATGTGACCACTTCATGTATCCCGATTACCGGCTGGGCAATCTGCAGCAGGACAACCCGATGGCCATGGCCAATTCGCCGCAGCAGCAGGCGTTTGGCCAGGCCAAATCGGCCAGCCTGCCGGCGTATTGCCGCAGTTGCGATTATCGCGCGGCTTGCCACGGTGAATGTCCGAAGAACCGTTTTGCGATGACGCCGGATGGCGAGGCAGGGCTGAATTACCTGTGCGCCGGTTACAAGAAATATTTCCGCCATATCGCCCCGGCGATGAATGGCATGGTCAAGCTGATCAGCCATGATCAGCCGGCCTCGCTGATCATGGAAGCCTTTAACGGTCCACTGGTGATCAAGCTGCCGGACCCGGCGAAATAGGCAAGATCAGCGCAATTTTGTATGCAGTAAACCGAATAATTAACCGAAAGGAGCATTTCATGCTGACTTCCAATTCCAGGGCCGCGTCGGTCGCGGGTGCCTTGCTTGCCAGCTCGGTGTCGATGGCTGGTACCAGCGATGGCATGGACCGTACCGCGTTGCCGATCCATCCTCCCAAGCGCCCGACCTACACCGAGCTGGATGTACGCAATGTGCAGAAGCCCGAGTATTTTGAGGTGAAAGCACCGCAAGACGCACCGAATGTGCTGATCGTGTTGATCGACGATATGGGTTTCGGCATCCCCAGCACCTTTGGCGGCCCGGCCAAAATGCCAACCATGGACAAGCTGGCCA